>DATFJS010000203.1:0-4505 GCA_035269045.1 Longimicrobiales bacterium
GCGGTGGATTCGGATCGTCGGCAATTTCGAGTTCAAGGAACTGTTCGAAGTCGGTTTCGAGTAGGGGAAACACGATACATGTACGAAGCAACGACCAAGCCGCCGGTCAGCGAGACGACCGAACGGGCCAAGAAGAGCGCCACCCTCGACCCCCGGTTCTACACGACCGATTTCGAGGAGATGGACAACATGAGCGTCGAGGCGATCCGCGAGCAGTGGGACGCCCTCATGCACGAGTTCGACAGCGACCCCAACAAGGGTCACTTCAAGCGCACCGAGGTCTTCGACGGGGACTGGTCGGATCTCGAGAACCGCGATCAGTTCGTCGACTTCCTGGTGAGCTCGATCACCGCGGAGTTCAGCGGCTGCCTGCTCTACGCCGAGATCAAGAAGCGGTGCAAGAACCAGGACATGCGCGACCTGTTCGGCTACATGAGCCGCGACGAGGGCCGCCACGCGGGGTTCATCAACTCCACCCTGCGTGACCTGGACATGGGGGTCGACCTGTCGTTCCTGACGCGGGAGAAGGAGTACACCTTCTTCAAGCCGAAATTCATCTTCTACGCGACCTACCTGTCGGAGAAGATCGGCTACGCGCGCTACATCACGATCTACCGGCAGCTCGAGGCGCATCCCGAGAACCAGATCCACCCGATCTTCAGCTGGTTCGAGGAGTGGTGCAACGACGAGTTCCGGCACGGCGAGGCGTTCGCGGCGCTGATGCACGCCAACCCGGAGCTGATCACCGGGCGCAACAAGCTCTGGATCCGCTTCTTCCTGCTCGCGGTCTACGCCACCATGTGGGTGCGTGATCACCTTCGGAGCGAGTTCTACGAGCAGATGGGCATGTCGGCGCGGGACTTCGACATGGAGGTCTTCCGCAAGACCAACGCGATCTCGAGGCAGGTCTTCCCCGTCGTCATCGACATCGACAACCCGAAGTTCGAGCCGCTCATGGAACGGATGTACGAGAACACGGTGAAGATGGAGAACGCCGGGAAGATCGGCCGTGCATGGTACGGCCTGAAGAACGGCATCACCTTCCTCCGCCTGTACATGCTGAAGCCGGAGAAGAACGAGGTCCCCGCCGACTTCCGGATGCAGCCGG
Organism: Longimicrobiales bacterium; assembly: GCA_035269045.1. Taxonomy (GTDB): domain Bacteria; phylum Gemmatimonadota; class Gemmatimonadetes; order Longimicrobiales; family Gaopeijiaceae; genus Gaopeijia. Next base: position 1,109 of record DATFJS010000203.1, read on the forward strand.
CGTACTGACGCGACGCTGCCGAAGCGCGGCACGCCGCAGGACCGGACGACGCAGCTCGACCGAGGGGATTCGGGAAACGCCGAATCCCCTCGTGTCGTTTCACCCCCGACTGGAGACCGATGAAGGACGACTGGACCCGACGAGCCGAGAGCGCAGACGACGTCGTCAGCCATATCCGCAGCGGCGACCGCGTCTTCGTGCACGGCGCCGCCGCCACCCCCACCCCGCTCCTCGAGGCGATCGCCCGCCGAACCGATCTGGAGGGTGTCGAGGTGTACCACCTCCACCTCTCCGGGCCGATTCCCTTCGCGGAGCCCGATCACGAAGGGCGGGTCTTCTCGAACTCGCTCTTCACGGGGCCGGCCCTCCGGCGGCCGATCGCGGAGGGACGCGCGGACTTCATCCCGGTCTTCCTGAGCGACATCCCCGGCCTCTTCCAGAACGGGACGATCGAGCTGGACGTGGCCCTGCTGCAGCTCTCCCCGCCGGACGGCCACGGACACTGCTCGCTCGGACCGTCCGTGGACGCGGCCCTCGCGGCCTCCCGGGAGGCCCGCCTGGTGCTGGCCGAGGTCAATCACCGGATGCCCCGCACGCACGGGTACAGCGCCGTCCCCTTCGATTCGGTGGACCACTTCACCGCCACCGACCGACCGCTGATCGATCACCAGCCGACCCCGGAGACCGAGGTCGAGGCCCGCATCGGCGAGTTGATCGCCGACCTCGTCGAGGACGGCTCGACGCTGCAGGTGGGCATCGGCGGGATCCCGGACGCCGCGCTTTCGCGGATGGGGGACAAGGTGGGACTCGGGGTCCACACCGAGATGTTCTCCGACCGGATGGTCGACCTGATCGAGGCCGGGGTCGTCACGAACGAACACAAGAAGGTCCACCAGGGGCGAACCGTCACGAGCTTCGTCGTCGGGTCGCAGCGCCTCTTCGATTTCGTGGACGACAACCTCCTCATCCAGTTCCACCCGTGCGACCGGACGAACGACACCTCGCTCATCCGAAAGAATCCGCGGGTCGTCGCCATCAACTCCGCCATCGAGATCGACCTCACCGGACAGGTCTGTGCGGATTCGATCGGACATCGGATCTTCTCCGGGATCGGCGGACAGATGGACTTCATCCGTGGCGCGGCCCTCTCGCCCGGTGGCAAACCCATCATCGCGCTCCCCTCCACGGCGGCCGGGGGCACCGTATCCCGCATCACCGCCGAGCTGAATCCCGGCGCGGGCGTGGTCACCACCCGGGGCCACGTGCACTGGGTCGTCACCGAGTACGGCGCGGTGAACATCCACGGTCGCAACCTTCGCGAGCGCGCGGACGCGCTGATCTCGATCGCTCATCCGGACTTCCGGGAAGAGCTGCGGCGGTCGGTTCGGGAAACACGCAACTTCCCCATGACCTGAACGACACGCCCCGGACGCGGGGCACACGGGCGCGCGGGTCGCGGGAACCGGGCCCCGGTGGACAGTGTCCCACCGATCGTGCCCGGACCCCGACGCCGCGGGTCCTGCGCCGATTCGCCGACGCCACACCCTCCTCCCAGCCTCGTGCTCCCATGCACACGATCCGACACGTCCCGCTGCTGTTCGCCCTCGCTCTGGCGATCCCCGCCGGCGGTGTCGCCGGCCAGTCGTCCGACGGGGGCGAGACCGGGGAGGACGCGCCACTGGTCACCCCGGTTCCGGAGCGGGAGGGCATCTACATGCCCTTCAGGAACGGCGAGCGCCTCGTCTACGAGGCCCGGGTGGGCCTGTTCGGAGAAGTCGGAGAGAGCTGGCTCGAGGTGGGTACGGACACCGTGCGCGGGATGCTCACGCGCCACTTCCAGTTCGGCCTCCGGGCGTCGACCCTCTTCGGAGCGTACGAGGTGGACAACCTCCTGCAGTCGTGGGTCGATCCGGGCAGCCTCCACGCCGTACGGTTCCAGAAAGACCAGCAGGAGCCCTTCTACGAGACGCACAAGGTCTACGACTTCCTGACCGAAGAAGGGCAGTGGCGGCTCCGGGACACCGACGAGGCGGGCCCGCTCGGCAGCCCCTATCCGCTGGACGACGTGTCGATCATCTATTACGTGCGCACCCTCCCCCTGAACGTGGGCGACCGGTACGTCATCGAGGACTACTTCCGGGAGGATGGGAATCCCATCGTGCTCGAGGTGCTCCGTACCGAGACGGTGAAGGTGCCCGCCGGTCAGTTCGAGACGGTGGTCGTGCGTCCGATCATCCAGACCGACGGACTCTTCGCCGAGGACGGCGAGGCCGAACTCTACTTCACCAACGACCCGCTCAAGCTGCTGGTCATGATGAAGGCGCGGGTCCCGGTGCTCCGCAGCCTCGAATTCAGGCTCAAGGCCTGGGAGATCGGCGGCTGACCACCCGCTGAGCGCCACGCCCGGTCGTGGTTGGACCCGAACGGGCCCCGCTGGTATCCTCCCTTCGGTTTCTTCCGGGCGGTCGGGACGTTCGACGGTGGACGACCGCCGGCCGACCGGAACGCTTCGACCCATCATGAACAGTCGCAGGACCTGAATGCAGCAGTTCGACCACGAGACCCTCACGCTTGCCCTGCAACGTCATCCGACGGCGCACTTCGAGGTGGATTCGACGGGAAAGGTCTCCTTCACCAACGACGCCCTCGCACAGCTCGTGGGGAACTGGTGCCACGATCTGCGCGGCCACGACTGGCGCCAGCTGCTCCGGCCCTCGGAGCGGGCCGAGGCCCCCGTCATCCCCACCGACGGACCCGTGCGCTTCCGTGACGCCACCGGAGAATCGCTCCCGGTGGAGTTCCACGTCTTCGACCTCGACTGGACGGACGAGGGGTGGCTGCTCGTGGCCGTCCGGGACGCACGCGTCGAGGCCGAGCTTCTCGCGTCTCTCGCGCGGCGCACGGAAAGCCTCCGAGAGGTCGTGGGAGCGCTCCCGGGCGCGCTCTTCCAGTACGTCCTCCACCCGGACGGATCCGACCGCGTGACCTACCTGAGCTCGCGCTGCAGGGACCTCTGGGAGATCGAGGCGGAAGAGGTGGAGAACGACGCGACCATTCTCTGGGACATGGTCGACCCGGAGGACCGTGGGGAGATGCGTGCCTCCATCGAGGAGTCGGGCCGAACCCTGAACGACTGGTTCCACGAATGGCGGATCACCACGCCGTCCGGGGAGCGAAAGTGGCTGCAGGGCGCCGGCATCCCTCACCGTGTGGAGGGCGGGGTGCTCCTCTGGAACACCTTCATCACGGACGTGACCGAGCGCCGGCATGAAGAGGCCCGACGCCAGAGAATCGACGCCGAACTCCGTGAAGCCCGGCAGCTGGAGGCCCTCGGCCGCATCGCGGCCGGGGTCGCCCACGATTTCAACAACGTGCTGACCGTGATCACCGGCTTCGC
>DATFJS010000204.1:0-13055 GCA_035269045.1 Longimicrobiales bacterium
GGACCTTCGGCGAAGGGGCTGGTGCCCAGACGATGACGGCGAGCCTCGCGGACGGCGAGGGGACGGTCTTCGCCAGTGCCCCCTTCCAAGGCACCGCCGAAGCCGGTCCGCCCGCCGAGATCGACGTCTCGCAGACCGCGACGACGGGCTTCGTCGGCGAGACGGTGGGCGTGGCGGTCACCGAGGTGCGCGACGGGTTCGGCAACGCGATCGCCGTCGCTCCGCTCACCTGGGAGATCGTCACGGGCAGCGGCTCCATCACCGGCGATGCCAAGACCGCGGGCAGCACGGCCCAAGGCACATGGACGCTCGGTCTGGGCACGAACGAAGCCCGGGTCGTTTCCGGAGACGCCAAGGGCACGTTCACCGCGATCGTGGGGCAGTGCTTCGACGGGTTCGGCAGCGCGACCATCGACGGCGTGGAGATGGGCGACGAGTGGTCCTGTGCAACAACGGTCCCGGTGTCGGTGAACCTCGGAGGAGGAGCGACCGACGGCGTACTGAAGACCATGAACGACGGCGACAACGCCTACTTCCTCCTCCGGGTGCAGCAGGGCACGGGCTCGGAGCTCAACAGCCTTCGCTTCGACTTCGACAGCGACGAAGTGACGGGCGCGAGTGCGCTGGACGATGTGCTCGTCTTCGATCCTGCAGCGGATACTTCGATCGACGGATACCTTTCGGCCAAGTGCGAGAACCGGAGCCAGACGACCTGCTTCGCCGTGGACCCGAACGGTCAGGAGGTCGACGCGGACGTCAGCAACGACGGCAGCTTCACGACCTACGAGGTGTCGCACGCACTCGCGTCGGGCCAGAGCGAGGACATCGACGCCTCCGACGGCCAGCCGATCGGCTTCTTCTTCACGCTGTTCAACGGAAATGGAGCCAAGGGCAACACACAGTTCCCGGGCTTCCGCGTGTACGAGCTGTTCTTCCAGGCGGTGACGCCGGGGAGCTGACGCACCCTGCGGCGGTCGACGTCGCCTTCCGGGCGGGGCGGTGGTCTTCGGGCCACCGCCCCGTTTCGCGATCGGACCATATCTACGGAGGAACCATGAGGTATGCCCGCCTTGGCGGAATGCTGATCATCGCTTCGACCCTTGCGGCGTGTGGGGCGGAGCGCGACACCGTGCCCGGTTCGACGGACGGATCCGCCCCCGACCTCACCCGCATCGAAGGTCTCGGCGCCCTCGCCTTCCCGAACTCGGGGGCCCCGGAGGCCCAGACCGACTTCATCACCGGCGTCCTCCTCCTCCACAGCTTCGAGTACGACCGTGCGGCCGAGGCCTTCCGCGCCGCACAGGACGCAGACCCCGACTTCGCGCTCGCCTACTGGGGTGAGGCGATGACGTACACCCATCCGGTCTGGAACGAGAAGGACGTGGAGGCGGCGCGCGAGGCCCTGGGACGGTTCGCGGCGACACCGACGGAGCGGCTGGAACGTACCCCGACAGAACGGGAGCGCGGCTACATGCGCACGATCGACGTGCTGTACGGTGAGGGCCAGAAGGAAGCGCTCGACACCGCCTACTCCGCTGCGATGGCGGAGCTGGCGGCGGCGTACCCGGACGACCTCGAGGCGCAGACGTTCCACGCGCTGTCGATTCTCGGGCTCAGCCGGGGAGACCGGGACGTGCCGTCGTACATGGAGGCGGGAGCGATCGCCCTCGATGCCTTCGAGAAGAACCCGGAGCACCCGGGTGCCGCGCACTACGTGATCCACTCCTTCGACGATCCGACCCACGCGATCCTCGCGATGGAGGCGGCGCGGGCGTACGCGCCGATGGCTCCGAACGCCGGGCACGCGCAGCACATGACGAGCCACATCTTCCTGGCGCGCGGCATGTGGGACGACGTGGTCGAGGCCAACATCAACGCGGACGGTGTGGTCGACCGCCAGCGCGCCGAAGCGGGCATGCCCGCCGCGAACTGCGGGCACTACAACGACTGGCTCCAGTACGGCTACCTGCAGCGCGGCGAGTTCGACGTGGCGGCGGAGATGCAGCAGGCCTGCCTCGGCGACGCCGCCGACCTGGAGCAGTCCGGCGCGAGCCGCCGTGGCGCCACGTTCTCGAGCGGCAACATGCGGAACTGGTACCTGGCCGACTCCGGCGAGGGAACGGGCCCGGTCGCGGAGGGGGAGGTCGACCTGAGCGATGTGTCCCCGGTCGTCCGGATGGCGTGGGCGTGGGGGGACGGGGTCGCGGCGGTGCACCGGGGTGATCTGGCGGCCGCGCGGGCGAGCCTGTCCGAGCTGGAGGGGATCGAGCTGGACGACGAGCTCGCCTGGGTGTCGCCGTACGCTCCGATCTGGCGAGGCACGCTGACGGCGTACGTCCGACGAGCGGAGGGCGACCTGGATGCGGCTCTGGTCGCCGCGCGTGAGGCCGCGGAGTACGAGGCCTCGCTGCCGGTCGACTTCGGCCCCCCGGTGGCGTACAAGCCGGCGCGTGAACTCGAGGCGGATGTGCTCCGCGACATGGGTCGCGAGGTGGAGGCGCTGGCGGCCTACCGGACCGCGCTCGAGCGGACGCCGAATCGGCGTCCCGCGCTCGTGGGCCACGCCGCGGTGGCGGGGGTCGACGAGGGCGAGTAGCGGATCGTGGCCGGGTGGACCCGCCCGGTCGCGCTCCTCAGATTGCATCTCTACACCCGCCCCACCTCCGACCGGAGTCCCGCATGATTCGATCCGTTCGCGTGCGCCTCGCCGGCGCCGTTCTGCCGATCGCCCTGGTCTCGCTTCCCGTCTCCGGGCAGCAGCCCGCACCCGACGTCTTCGAGCCGATGGACGTGTTCGGCCTCGAGTGGGCGACGGACCCGCAGATCTCGCCGGACGGGTCCGAGGTGGTCTACGTGCGGAACGGATTCGACGTGATGACCGACCGCCGGCAGACGAACCTCTGGATCGCCTCGGCGGACGGCTCACTCCACCGGCCGCTCACCAGCGGTGCCGACGGTCACGGCTCTCCGCGCTGGTCTCCCGAGGGGGACCGACTCCTCTGGGTGTCGTCTGCCGAGGGCTCGAGCCAGCTGTGGCTGCGCTGGATGGATACCGGCGAGGAGGCGCGGATCACGAACCTCACCGAGTCGCCGGGCGCGCTGAGCTGGTCGCCGGACGGGGAGTGGATCGCCTTCACGATGTTCGTGGAGCGGGCGCCCCGACCCGCGCTCCTTACCGGAATGCCGGCCCCGCCCGACGGGGCGGAGTGGGCCGCCCCGGCCGTCGTGGTCGAGGACATCCAGTACAAGTCGGACGGGAATCCCGATCTGATCGAACAGGGCTTCACGCACGTGTTCGTGGTGCCTTCGGAAGGGGGCACGCCTCGGCAGGTGACATCCGGCGAATTCGACCATTCGAGTCCTGCATGGACACCGGATGGCGCCCTCGTCGTGGTGGCGAACCGCCGCCCGGATGCCGACCGCGAGGGCAACGACACCGATCTCTACGAGGTCGACCTCGAGACCGGCGTGCTCACCCGCCTGACGGACCGCTATGGCCCGGACGCCTCCCCCGCAGTGTCGCCGGACGGGTCTCGAATCGCCTACACCGGGTTCGACGACGAGTACCTCGGCTACCACCTCACTCGCCTGTACGTGATGGACCGGGACGGCTCCGGGAAGCGGGAGATCGTCACGGGGCTGGACCGCGACATCGAGGCGGTCCACTGGAGCGCCGGAGGTGATGGTCTCTACGTCCAGTACACCACCGAGGGCGTCGGCCGGATCGCGTACGTGGCGCTCGACGGTACCGTCACCGACCTCGCCGAAGGCGTCGGTGGTACGGCGATCGGTCGTCCGTATTCCGGCGGCTCCTTCTCGGTGACGCCCGAGGGGGCGTTCGCCTACACGCTGTCCAGCCCGTACCACCCCTCGGAGGTCGCAGTGGGCGAGCGGGGAGCCGACGTCGAGCGTCTTACGGCACTCAACGCCGATGTGCTCGACCACCTCGAGCTCGGTCGGGTCGAGGAGATCTGGTGGGAGTCGTCGTTCGACGGGCGCCCGGTTCAGGGCTGGATCATCCATCCACCGGGCTTCAACGAGGAAGAGGAGTATCCCCTCGTCCTCGAGATTCACGGTGGACCGTTTGCTTCCTATGGCCCCTACTTCACGCCGGAGCTGCAGCTCTACGCGTCCCAGGGTAACGTCGTTCTCTATACGAACCCGCGCGGCAGCACGTCCTACGGCGCCGAGTTCGCGAACCTCATCCACCATGCCTATCCCGGGAACGACTACGACGACCTGATGTCGGGTGTCGACGCCGTCATCGATCGTGGATATGTGGATCCAGACCGGCTCTACGTGACCGGTGGCTCGGGAGGGGGTGTGCTCACCGCGTGGATCGTGGGGAAGACCGACCGGTTCGCGGCCGCCGCAGTCCAGAAGCCGGTCATCAACTGGTCCAGCTTCGTACTCCACGCCGACGGCACGACCTTCGCGAGGTACTGGTTCGGGAGCATGCCGTGGGAGGACCCGATGGGATACTGGGAGCGCTCGCCGCTCTCACTGGTCGGCAACGTGACAACGCCGACGATGCTGGTGACGGGGGAGGTCGACTACCGCACGCCCATGTCCGAGTCGGAGCAGTACTACGGCGCGCTGCAGCTGGAGGGCGTACCCAGCGCGCTGGTGCGGATTCCGGGGGCGTCGCACGGCATCGCGGCACGGCCCAGCCAGCTACTGGCCAAGGTGACGTCCGTGCTCGGCTGGTTCGAGCGCTATCCCGTCAGGGGACGCCCCGCGGTGTTCTGATCGGAGGTGCGTCTCCCGGGCGATCCGAGACGGGCGTGCCGGGCGGGCGTACGGGCAGCTGGTGGTCCGGTGTGGGCCCGGTGTCGTTTCATGGCGCCGGGCCCGCCCCTATGTTGCCCCCGCACTCGTCCGTGCCCGTCCGGCACGGAGATCGCCGAACTCCGGAGCCCACATGATCCGCTCGATCGCCCGCGCCCTCGGTGCGACCCTCGCTCTCACCCTCGTCGTGGCACCCTCACTCCACGCGCAGGACGCCGAGAACGGCCTCGAGGCCGTGCCCGAGGATGCCTACGAGAAGTGGGAGCGGCTGGGCCAGGTCGCCCTCTCCCCGGACGGATCATGGCTCGCCGTGACGGTGAGCCGCGTGGACATGGATCCGGAACTCCGGATTCGGCCGGTCGCGAACCCCGATTCGGTGATCGTGGTGGCGAACGGCGGGGGCGCGACCTTCACCGACGACGGCCGCCATCTCCTGTACAGGATCGGTGTGGGCGAGGACGAGCGAGAGGCGATGCGAGACCGGAACGAGCCGGTGCGCAACGCGATGGGCATCCTCGATCTCGTGACGGGTGAGACCAGCGAGGTGCCCGCGGTCTCGTCGTACGAGCCGTCGCCGGACGGACGGTATGTGGTCCTGCGACAGTACGCCCCGCAGGGAGACCGGGATGCGAGCGGGGTGGACATCGTCGTGCACGAGTTCGCCACCGGCGTACGCGTGCCGTTCGGAGGCGTCGCGGATTTCGCCTGGCAGGACGACGCCAACCGCCTCGCCCTGCTGATCGACGCGGAGGGGATGACCGGGAACGGCGTGATGCTGTGGGACGCCGAGAGCGGCCGGATCCGCTCGATCCACACCGACGCCGCGCGGTTTTCGAACCTCGAGTGGCGGACCGACTCCGGCGACCTGGCGTTCATGGAGCAGGTCGCGAACGACGCGGAGGGTGAGGAGGCCTGGGCGGACACGACCTGGGCGGTTCATCGGGTGCGTGACGCCGCATCGGAGTCGCCCGACCTGGTGACGCTCGACACCTCCACGCCGGGCGTCCCCGAAGGCTGGCGGATCGCCGGCTGGGGCGGGATGGACTGGAGCGAGGACGGTGCCCGCATGGCGGTCGAGCTCAAGGAGCGGGTCCCGGCGGAGTCGTGTCCCTCCGGAGAGGGCGACCCGTCCGACGAGGTCGACGATCCCGACGCGGAGCCCACCGACGCGGAGTCCGCCGAGGAGGCGGACACGGAGTCCGATGCCTGCGAGGACGAGCCCGACGACGATCTCACGGTCGAGATCTGGCATGCCGACGACATCGATATCGTCCCGACCCAGAAGGTGCGTGCGGGCTTCGAGCGTCGGGAGACCGAGATGGCGCTCTGGCACATCGACGCCGATCGCGTGGTGAAGCTCGAGGACGACCTCACAGAGAGCGTGTCGCTCGTCGAGGGCGCCGACTTCGCCGTCGGTACGGACGAGACGCCGTACGACCGCGACCGGATGTTCGGCCCCGCCTACGAGGATGTGTACGTCGTGGACGTCGAGACGGGTGACAGGGAGAAGGTCCTCGAACGAAAGGAGTTCTTCTTCGGCGCGAGCACGGGTGGTGAGTATCTCTTCTGGTTCGAGGACGATCACTACTGGACGTACGAGGTCGATTCCGGAGAGGTGGTCAACATCACGGAGGGACTCGATGGCGTGTTCGTCGATCTGGACGACGACCACACCGTGGAGCAGAAGCCGCCGTTCCGGTTCGCCGGCTGGACCGAGGGGGACGAGGCGGTCCTCATCTACGACAAGCACGACGTGTGGCGGGTCGCCCCGGACGGATCGGGGGGTGAGCGGGTCACGAATGGCGCGGCCGACAACATCCGGCACCGCTGGACGCGGATCGACCCCGACCGCCCCTTCATCTCGGGTCCCGAGCCGATCGATCCCGACGCCGAACAGTGGTTCACGCTGTACGACGACTGGGAGGAGATGTGGGGATACGGCCGGGCCGACGAGCTCGGCGACGAGGTCGAGATCCTCGCCCTCGAACCTGCACGCGTCTCGAGCCTCGATCGTGCGCCGGACGCCGACGTCTGGATGTGGCGCGTCGAGTCGTTCGAGGACTCCCCGGACATCTACGTCGGAGACAGCGACCTCGAGGGGACGCGGATCACCCGTACCAATCCCTTCCAGGACGAGTACGCCTGGGGCACGAGCGAGCTGGTGGAGTACGTGAACGAGTGGGGCGACACCCTGCAGGGATCGCTCTACTACCCGGCCGATTACGAGCCCGGGCGGGAGTACCCGATGATCACGTACATCTACGAGATCCGGTCGAACGCGGTGCGCAGCTACCAGATCCCGGACGAGGCGAACTACTACAACATGCAGGACTGGGTGCAGGACGGATATTTCGTCTTCCAGCCCGACATCGTCTATCAGGACCGCGACCCGGGCGTCAGCGCGGTGGTGAACATCGAGCCCGCCGTGCAGGCCGTGCTCGACCGCGACATCGGTGTCGATCCCGATGGACTCGGCCTGATCGGCCATTCCTGGGGCGGCTACCAGACCACCTTCTTCGTCACGCAGAGTGACCTGTTCAGCGCCGCGGTCGCGGGCGCACCGCTCACGAACATGTTCTCGATGTACCTCTCGATCTACTGGAATACCGGCGGCACCGACGCCCGGATCTTCGAGATCAGCCAGGGCCGGCTCGAGGTGCCCTTCTGGGAGGACGAGGAGGCCTACCGCCGCAACAGCCCGGTCTTCCACATCGAGAACATGAACACGCCCCTGCTCATGGCGCAGGGGACCGAGGACGGCGCGGTGGACTTCAATCAGGGCGTCGAGTTCTTCAACGCCGCGCGCCGCGCCGACAAGGACTTCGTGTTCATCGTCTACAACGACGAGAACCACGGCTTCACCAAGGAGCCCAACCGGCGGGACTATCACCGCCGCATCAACGAATGGTTCGGCCACTATCTGAAGGGCGAACCTGCGCCGGAGTGGATCACCACCGGCGTCCCGTATCTCGAACAGCCCGGAGGTCGGAGGTAGACCCATGCCCACCGATATCGAAATTGCACAGGCAGCGGAACTCGAGCCGATCCAGGACATCGCGGCGAAGATCGGACTGACCGGAGAGCAGATCTCGCCGTTCGGCCACCACATCGCGAAGGTGCCGACCGAGTCGGTACCGGACGACGCCGTGGACGGCCGACTGGTGCTGGTCACCGGGGTGAATCCGACACCCGCCGGCGAAGGAAAATCGACGGTGGCCGTCGGCCTCGCGGACGCGCTGGCGCTCCGGGACAGGAACCCGGTCCTCTGCCTCCGTGAGCCGAGCCTCGGTCCGGTGTTCGGGCTGAAGGGTGGGGCTGCGGGGGGCGGATTCAGTCAGGTCGTGCCCATGGAGGATATCAATCTCCACTTCACGGGTGACCTGCACGCGATCTCCGCGGCCCACGCGCTGCTCTCCGCCGCGCTCGACAACCACCTCTACCGTCCCAACACCCTCGGGCTGGACCCGGCCCAGATCACCTGGCCGCGTGCGGTGGACATGAACGACCGCGCGCTCCGGAACGTCGTGATCGGGCTGGGGGGTCGGACCGGCGGGGTGCCGCGGGAGGATCGCTTCGTGATCACGGCCGCCTCCGAAATCATGGCGATCTTCTGCCTGGCCGAGGACCTCGACGATCTGGCCGAGCGGCTCGATCGGATCATCCTCGGCTACACGAAGTCGGGCGAGCCCATTCGGGCGGCCGGACTCGCGGTCTCGGGGGCGATGGCGCTGCTGCTGCGGAGCGCGATCTCGCCCAACCTGGTGCAGACGCTCGGTGGGACACCGGCACTCATCCATGGCGGCCCGTTCGCGAACATCGCCCACGGCTGCAACTCCCTGACGGCGACGAAGATGGGACTGCGTCTGGGCGACGTGGTGGTGACCGAGGCCGGCTTCGGGGCGGACCTCGGGGCGGAGAAGTTCTTCGACATCAAGTGCCGCGCCGGAGGCCTCGAGCCGGGTGCCGCCGTCGTCGTGTCCACGGTGCGCTCCACCAAGTTCAACGGGGGCGTCGCGAAGGACGAGCTTCATGTCGAGGATGTGGAGGCGGTCCGTCGCGGGTTCGTGAACCTGCAGGCGCACGTCGAAAACGTGCGGAAGTTCGGTGTCCCCGCGATCGTCGCGATCAACCGCTTCACTCACGACACCGACGCCGAGGTCGCGTCGCTCATGCAGCTCTGCAGGGAGGCCGGGATCACCGTGGTCAAAGCCGATCCGTGGGGCGGCGGCGGAGCCGGGTGCCTCGATCTGGCCGACGTCGTGCACGAGACCCTCGAGCGGGGGGAGGCCGACTTCCGGCCGCTCTATCCGCTCGACATCGGGCTGGCCGAAAAGGTCGAAACCGTGGCGCGGGACATCTACGGCGCGGACGGAGTCGACTTCGAGGCCAACGCCCTCAAGTCGATCGAGCGCCTGGAGGCAGCCGGAATGCGCGAGGTACCGGTGTGCATCGCCAAGAGCCAGTACTCGCTCTCCGACGATCCGTCGAAGCTCGGGCGACCGACCGGATTCCGGATCTCGGTCCGGGACGTGGTGCCCTCGGCCGGCGCGGGGTTCGCCGTGGTGCTCACCGGCAACGTCATGACGATGCCGGGCCTGGGTGCGACACCCGCCGCGACCCGCATGCGCGTCGAAGATGGGAAGGCGGTCGGGCTCTTCTGATGCGCCGCCGCGCGATGGACCGGACGGTGAAGGGTGCCATTTCGGTCCTGGCGCTGCAGGTGGCCGCGATCCAGGGGGGCGTGGCCCCCGCGGCGGCCGTGCAGCAGACTGGTGAGCGGTCCGTCTCCGAGCACGTCGCCTCCTGGGTCGCGCTGGACGTGCCCCCGGGGTACGAGGGTCGGGTCACGCCGGCCCTGGCGGCGGCGATGCCGGGGTGGACGGCCGATCGATGGGGCAATCTCGTCCGGGAGGTCGGCGACGGCGACCTCCACACGGTGGTGGCGTGTGCACTGGACGAGCCCGCCTACGCCGCGACGCAGATCACCGACGACGGATACCTCCGGCTGCACCGGATCGGTCGCGGCTCCGGACACGACCTTTGGGACCAGCAGTTCGAGGCCCAGCAGGTGCGGATTCTCACGCGTGACGGGCCGGTGACGGGGGTGATCGCCCGCACCAACGGGCATTTCGCCGCGCAGCATCGGGAGGAGACCTCGGTCACCGGACCGGACGACCTCTGGCTGGACGTCGGGGCCGAGTCGGCCGCGGAAGCGCGTGCCCTCGGGATCGAACTTCTCGATCCGGTCGTGCGGCACCTTCCGCCCTGGGTGCTCGCCGGGGGTCAGATCGCAGGTCCGTCCGCCGGGGCGAGGGCGGGCTGTGCCGCGCTCGCGGCGCTGGCCGAGTCGGTCGACGCGAGGGCCTCCACCCGCGTCACCTTCGTCATGAGCGCACAGGAGGAGTTCGGCTGGGTCGGCCTGTCGTCGCGCGTCGCTCGTGCCGACCACGTCGACGAACTGGTGCTGCTGGCGCCCGGAGCGGACGCTCGCGACGCGGCCACTGTGTCGACCGTGCGCCTGGGCGACTTCGGCGAGGTGCTCGAGGCGCGGGGTATCGAAAACGTCATCCGGTTCACCCCCGACGTTCTGTCACCCGGTTCGCACATGGAGGTGGTGGAGTCCTCGACGGCGGAGTGGCTGTATACCGAGGCAGGCGCGGCGCTGGGCCACGTCGTGGACGAGTTGCCCGAGCCGACATGGGTCACCGCGCCCGCTCAGCCCGACCCGCGCCAGCTGGATCGGTTCGACCTGGGGGGCGTCGGGGCGACGCTCCGGGACCTGGTCGAGATCCACGCGGCATCGGGCCACGAGTGGGAGGTACGTCGCTACGTGCTCGAGAACCTGCCCGCGTGGGCGCGTGACCTCGCGGTCGTCGACGACATCGGGAACGTGACGGTGGCCGCCGGACCGGATCGCGACACCACGGTGTTCATGGCCCACCTCGACGAGGTCGGCTACGAAATCACCGAGATCGGAGCCGACGGCGTGGTGGAGCTGCAGCGGCTCGGCGGAGCGCTCAACACGGCGTGGGAGGGCCAGACCGCGCTCGTCCACTTCGATCCGCCCGGCACGCCGAGTACCGCCAGCGGGACCGGGGACGACATGGCCCCCCGATGGAAGCGCATGTCCCTCGCAGCCGCCGCTCCGTCCCCGCCGCTTCCCGGCGTTTTCCTGACGCGGGACGACGCGGACCGTCGGGACCCCCCGGGTGGTGTTCGTGCCTGGTTCGGCGTGGATGGGCAGGAACTGCGCGCGCTCGGGGTCACGGAAGGGCTCCAGGTCACCAGCCACAAGGAGGGCCTGCGCCTGGGCACGCATCGGTTCGTCGGTCGCGGCCTCGACGACCGCGCCGGCACGACGGCGCTCCTCCGCGCCATCCGCCGGATCGACCCCGGTGCGTTGCCGGCGAAGGTGATCTTCGCCTGGTCGGTGCACGAGGAAGGCGGCCTCATCGGGGCTGCGGCGATGGCGCGCCGCTTCGGTGCGAGCACCACGCGCATCTTCTCGATCGACACCTTCGTGTCGTCCGATACTCCGCTCGAGTCACCGCACTTCGCGTACACCCCACTCGGCTCGGGTCCGGTATTTCGGGCGATCGAGAACAGCGGCGTCTCGCCGGTCCGCGAGCGGGATCGTGTGCTGGGCATCGCCGAGGCCGAGGGCATCCCGCTCCAGACCGGGCTCACCCAGGGCGGGACCGACGGCACCACCTTCACGTACTGGGGCGCCCCGAACCAGGGACTGTCGTGGCCCGGTCGCTACAGCCACTCGCCCGGAGAGGTCCTGGACCTGCGCGACCTTCGGCGCCTGGTCGACCTCGTCGTGGCCGTCGCGACCGCCGGCTGAGGAGCCCCCGGCGAAGCCGGCCGAAAACCGCCGGCTACGCGCCCTTCGCGATCGGAACCCGGACCATGTTGCCCCACTCGGTCCATGAGCCGTCGTAGTTCCGGACGTTCTCGTAGCCCAGCAGGTGCTTGAGCACGAACCACGTGTGGCTCGAGCGCTCGCCGATGCGGCAGTAGGCGACGATCTCGTCGTCCTGCTCGAGGCCGCACTCCTCCGCATAGATGGCGCGGAGCTCGTCCACGTCCTTGAAGGTGCCGTCCTCGTTGGCGGCCCGCTTCCAGGGCACGTTGGCCGCGCCGGGGATGTGCCCACCCCGAAGCGTGCCCTCCTGCGGGTAGTCGGGCATGTGCAGCAGCTCGCCGCTGAACTCCTCCGGCGAGCGGACGTCGACGAGCGGGCCCTTCCCCTCGATGTGCGACATGACCTGCGACTGGTAGGCGCGGATCTCGCTGTCGTCCCGCGCGACGACCGGGTACTCCGAGCGTTCCGCGGACGGGACGTCGGTCGTCATGGGGCGCCCGTCGTCCTGCCACTTCTTCCGGCCGCCGTCCATGAGGCGCACGTCGGGATGGCCGAAGAGGGTGAACACCCAGAGTGCGTACGCGGCCCACCAGTTGAACTTGTCGCCGTAGAAGACGACGGTGTCGTCGCGCGAGATCCCCTTGCGACGCATCAGCTCGGCGAAGGCCTCCCCGTCGAGGTAGTCGCGCGTGACCGCGTCATTCAGATCCATGTGCCAGTCGATCTTGATCGCCCCGGGGATGTGCCCCGTGTCGTAGAGGAGCACGTCCTCGTTCGACTCGACGACCACGACGTTCGGATCGTCGATGTGTTCGGCGACCCAGTCGGTCGAGACCAGGGTCTCCGGGTGGGCGTACTGGGCGAAGTGATCGGACGAATCGGTCGGCGCGGACATGGGCTTCCTGAGGTCGGCGGGGGAAAGCAGTCGTGCGGCTCGTTCCAGCTGCTGGCTCGTTCGTGCTGCTATGGAATACCCGTGGAACAGGTGAAGTTTCGGCGTGCGACGGAACACCTCTCCCGCCAACCCGTATCGGCCATCATGTCCATTCCAGATTCTCTGCAGACCGTGGTCGATCGTTTCGGCCGAGCCCCGCGTGATATCCGCGTGCAGGCACTTCTCCAGTACGCCAGGAAGGTCGCGCCGCTGCCCGAGGAGTTCGCCGTCGACCGCTCGGCGCTCGAGCAGGTGCACGAGTGCCAGACACCCTTCTTCCTCGCGGCGAGGGTCGACGACGACGACGTGGTGCACGTCTTCTTCGATGCGCCGGAGGAGGCGCCGACGGTGCGAGGGTTCGCTGGAATCCTCACGGAGGGACTCGAGGGCGCGACCTCGGGCGAGGTTCTCGACGTCCCGAAGGACTTCTACACGAAGATGGGGCTCGAGACGGTCGTGTCGCCG
>DATFJS010000205.1:0-2745 GCA_035269045.1 Longimicrobiales bacterium
TGAAGATCCGGGGTCACCGTGTCGAACCGGGTGAGGTGGAGGCGGCCATTCTCACCCATCCGGCGGTCCGATCCTGCGCGGTCGAGGCGTACGACGATGGACAGGGAGGTCGGCGATTGGCGGCATACCTGGTCCTGGACAGTTCACGGGATGGGGTCAGGGAGCGAGCCACCGGGCTGCGCGACGAGAGGGTCGCGGAGTGGCGCGGAGTGTGGGACGGCACGTACGACTCCACCGACGGCGCCTCGTCGGACCCCGGTGAGGAGTCGCTCGATCTGCGTGGGTGGGTGGACAGCCATGAGGGCCGACCGATCCCGCCCGACGAGATGCGGACGTGGGCAGACGGCTCGGCCGGGCAGGTCCTCGACCTGGACCCTCGGCGCGTACTGGAGATCGGTGTCGGCACCGGCCTGATGCTCTTCCGCGTCGCACCCCACTGCCACACCTACCACGCGACCGACTTCTCTTCGCAGGCCATAGATCTTCTCAGGCAGCGAACCGCCGAAACGCCGCCGTGCCGTGACCTTCGGCTCGAGGTGGCGGCGGCCCACGACCTCGATCATCTGGACGAGCGCGGGTTCGATCTCGTCCTCATGAACTCGGTTACCCAGAGCTTTCCCGATGCCGAGTACCTCCTTCAGGTCCTGACCGTCGCGGCGCGGAGGGTAGGCACCGGGCAGATCTTCATCGGAGACGTCAGCAGCCAGCGGCTCAGGGCGGCGTTCTTCGTCACCGTGGAGGCCGGACGAGCCAGCGCGGCCGATTCCCGCACGTCACTGGCGGACCGCGTGGAGCGCCGACTCGGCGACGAAGAGGAACTCGTGGTGGATCCCGACTTCTTCCGACGCCTCGGGGAGTGGGTCCCGAACGTCCGGAGCGTCGAGGTCCGACTCAAGCCGGGGCGGTACCGCAACGAGCTCTCCCGTTTCCGGTACGACGTGATCGTCCATGTCGGCCCGGACCCGGTGAAACCGGTCGCCGTCTTCGTCACGGACTGGACGCCGGAACTCCACGATCAGGCGAGACTGCTCGCCCTCCTCGACGCGAATCCCGATCGAGCCGTGCACATCCGCGGCGTCCGAAACGCCCGGGTGGTGGACGCCGTAGCGGCCGCTGCGGCGCTCCATGCCGGCGAGGGGGATACGGTGTCCGAGTGGAGAGCGGCGGCCACGGCTCGGGCCGGTGAAAATTCGAGCCAGGCCAGGGAACCGCAGGAATTCATGGACCTCGCGGGCATGGTCGGGCGCCCCGTGGAAGTCACATGGGGTGCCGAGCTCGACGACTTCGACGTGATCGTCCGCCCGGCCGGGGCGGAGGGGCGGCCACTGGCCGGCGATCCGGAACTTCAGCCCGGCCCCCCTCAGGCACTCGCGAGCATGCCTCTGAACGTGGCGCTGATGCCGCATGTTGAGGCGGAATTGCGTCAGTCCCTCCGATCGGTGCTCCCCGAGCCGATGATCCCCGATCGATTCGTTCTCCTCGCGCGGCTCCCGACCACACCCAGTGGCAAGCTCGATCGACGGGCGCTGCCCGCCCCCGGCCGCCGCAGGCCTGTCATGCCGAACGAATACGTTGCTCCGACCGGGGAGACGGAGAACGCACTCGCAGACATCTGGGGCGACCTTCTGGGCGTGGAACCCGTCGGAGCGACCGACTCCTTCTTCGATCTGGGTGGCAACTCCATCCTCGCGGTACGCCTCGCGGGCCGGGTGAATGCCGAACTGGTCCGAGACTTGCCCCTCGTTACGTTCTTCGAGTACCCGAATGTCCGCGCGCTGGCCCGACTCCTCGACCGGGAAGGGTCGGACGCGGAAACAGAGATGGACCGCCTCGATGATCGCGCGGAGAACCAGCGCAGGGCGTTCGCGAGGCGTCGACGACGCCGAGGGAGGCAGGATGACAGTCTCGAGTGACGAGGACCTCTTCGGCCGCATCGCCGTCGTGGGGATGGCCGGGCGCTTCCCCGGGGCGGCCTCCGTCGATGAGCTCTGGGACAATCTCGTTTCCGGGGTCGAGAGCATCCGCGTTTTCACGGATGCCGAACTCGCCGACGAGGGAATTTCGCCGGATCTGATTCGGGACCCGTCGTACGTGAAGGCCAGAGGGCTCGTCGAGGCACCCGAGGAATTCGATGCGGCGTTCTTCGGGATTCGACCCCGGGAAGCGGAGCTCATGGATCCTCAGCACCGGCTCTTCCTGGAAACGTGCTGGCACGCCCTCGAGAACGCGGGCTATCCACCTGCCGGCGGGACGAGCCGTGTGGGTGTATGGGGCGGGATGAGCACGGGGATGGCCAACGACACCTATCTTCACTCCAACCTGGGCGGTCCGGGGGGCGTACCCGAGTCCGACGTGCTGCCCACGTTGCTCGGCAACGAGAACGACTACCTCACGACCCGGGTGTCCTACAAGCTGGATCTCCGCGGGCCGAGCGTGAATGTCCAGACCGCCTGCTCCACCTCGCTCGTCGCGATCGTTCAGGCGTTTCAGAGCCTCATGACGTGGGAGTGCGACGTCGCGCTGGCCGGTGGCGTGTCGGTGTCCTATCCGCAACGGGCCGGCTACGTGCACCAGGAGGGAGGGATCGGATCTCCCGACGGTCACTGCCGCCCCTTCGACGCGGAGGCTCGGGGCACCGTATTCAGCAACGGTGTCGGGGTCGTCGTGCTCAAGCGGCTGGAAGACGCCCTCGAGGATGGAGATCGCGTCCTGGCCGTCGTCCGAGGGGCCGCCTCGAACAACGAT
>DATFJS010000206.1:0-4706 GCA_035269045.1 Longimicrobiales bacterium
ACCGGGTAGGCGATCGTGCGAATTCTCCAGATCTACGACCTGAGTGGAGCGAACGACGGTCCGGGAACGCAGATGGCGAGGCTTCGGCAGGGTCTTCAGAACCGTGGTCACGAGGTCCGGCTCCTCACGAGCAGGGTCCAGGCGGCTCCGGGTCCCAGGTCGGACTACGAGGCCTGGGGGACGGAGCACGCGAGGGGGCAGGTGATCGCGCAGGCCCTGAACGTCTCGGCGCGGCGGACGCTGCAGCAGGCCCTGACGGAATTTCGCCCGGACGTCGTACATGTGCGGCAGTTCATGTGGCAACTCTCTCCGCTGATCCTCCCCGCGCTTCGCGGCGTGCCGACGGTGTATCACATCTGTCACTACAAGCCGATATGCCCGGTGGCGACCAAGCTGCTACCCGACGGATCCAACTGTCGCCACACCCCGGGTGGCGTGTGTCTGTCGGAGGGATGCGTGACTTGGCGCACCTGGCCGTTCGTGATGCTGCAGCTGTCCCTCGCTCGCCAGTGGCTGGATGTCTTCGACCGCCTGGTCGTCCTGAGCGAAGCGATGCGCGTCCGCCTCGAGGCGGAGGGCGTCGGCCCGGCCACGGTCGTCCACAACGCCGTGCGAGAGCGGCCGGAGCGGCGGGAGAAGGCTGCGGAGCCCCTCGTCGCCTACGCCGGTCGTCTGGCCCGTGCCAAGGGGGTTCATGTCCTGCTTCGAGCCATGGCCGATGTGCTCCGGGAGGCGCCGGAGGCTCGTCTGCTCATCGCGGGCGACGGGCCGGAACGGGATGCCCTGGCTGGACTCGCACGGGATCTGGGCATCGAGGGAAGCGTCACCTTCACCGGTCACCTCGAGCGAGGAGAGATGGAGCGCAGGCTGGAGCCTGCATGGGTTCAGGTGGTGCCGTCGCTCTGGGACGAGCCGTTCGGGAACGTGGTGACCGAGTCGATGATGCGAGGGGTCGCCGTGGTCGCAAGCGACAGCGGCGGGATCCCGGAGATCGTGCGGGACGGCGTCGACGGCATGCTGGTGCCACCGGGAGACGTCGCCGAGCTGGGTCGGGCGATCCTGGGCGTCGTGACGCGGCCGCGCCGCGCCGACGAGGTGGGATCCGCCGGACGTCGGCGGGTGCTGGAGTCTTTCGGGGAGGTTCGACTCGTGGATCGGATCGAGAGGATTCTGGTCGAGGTATCCGGATAGTCGGGTGGGTGGGGGTGCCGACAACGACGAGGCAGACAGGTGTTTCAAACCCGGCGAGGCGACCCCGGTAACGCGGACCGAAGCAGCTCGACGACCTCTCGGAGTCGGTCGCGGCCGCCGGGAATCGACAGCCAGGCACCCAGGAAGACGACTCCGAAGACCATGAGCTGACGCACCAGCGTCTGCGCCCCCCCCACCCCGACGATCGCACCGGGTCGGACGACATCCAGCAAGAGCGTGGCCGCGGCCGCGACGACCGCGGCCGTGGCGGGTCGGAGGGCCACTGCGTACAGGTCGCGCTGGCGCAGCGTCGAATCGCGCAGGGCCGCCCAGACGGCGGTGGGCATCGTGAGCCAGGTGCCGACGGCGAATCCGATCGCCACGCCCCTCGCGCCCCACGGGCTCCCCGACACGATGCAGAGCGCCATGACCGGCAGATAGAAGAACCCCCAGCGAACCTGGCGACCGGTCTTTCCTTCGACCAGGAACAGCCACTTCGTGACCTGGGTGACCGAGTAGCCGATGCCGGCCACGCAGAGGATGCGGAACAGTGGGATGGCCGGGCCCCACTGGTCTCCGAGGAGCAGGAAGATGGTGCGTTCCGCCTCCACGACGAAGAAGACGAGCGCCGGAAGCAGGACGCTGAACAGCGGAAGAAATCCCGATCGGCAGGAGCGCCGGTACGCATCCGGATCGTGGCGGACACGGGCCAGTCCCGCGAGCGCGACGTTGGCCAGGGGAGTGGCGATCTGCATCATCGGGTAGCTGGACCAGCGGTAGGCGGCGTCGTAGAAGCCCAGCGACTGGGGTCCCTGAACGACTCCCACCAGAACACGATCCATGTTTCGCGCGATGTACTCCAGGACTCGATATCCCGTGAGGTTCGACCCGTATCGCAGGAGCGACGCCATTCCTCCCTCCCCGCTCCAGGGCGGACGAGGTCCGGGCCGCCATTCAACACGCCACCAGATCATCGCCGTGTGTACACCAGCGAAGACCAGAGCCTGAACCACCAGTGCTCGATAGCCGAATCCGGCCCACGCCAGTGCAATCCCGACCGCGGCTCCCACGGTCCACGCAGTGAGGTTGGCCGCGGCCAGGACACCGAATCGGAGGCGCCGCATGAGCACCGACTCGTGGACCGCGGTAAGGCCTCGAACGGCGAAGGCGAGCGCGAACACGAGCACGATGAGCGCCAGCCGTGGCTCCTCGTAGAAACGGACCATCAACGGAGCCGACAGCGCCATGCCCAGGGCGCCCACGGCCGTGAGTTCGATGGTGCGCCAGAAGAGTGCCGCCGCCTGCTCTTCCGAGAACTCGTCGTGCTGGACGGCGGCCTGAGGGAGCCCGAAATGCTGGATCTTGTACCCGAGGCCCGTGATCGCCGTGACCATCGCCAGGAGGCCGAAGTCGGCGGGTGTCAGGAGTCGGGCCAGAACCATACCCGACGCGACCATGACCACGAGCTGCCCCATCTGCGCCCCGAGTTGAACGAAACCCGAGCGCACGGAGCGGCCGCGCAGTTCGTCTCGCCGTGCCGTATCCAGCGGGGACGACCCGTCCTGGCCGGCCGGCGTCACCGGGATGTGCCTCGCCGCCAGGAGGTGACGCTCACCCCGAGACTCGACCGTCCCGGGGGGCGTGCAGGACCCTGGCTTGGTGGTGCTGAAATGGGTTGCTTCCGGTGGGGGAGGGCGGAACAGGCAATCCAACCGGCGTCGATCGTCCGAGCCGTGACGGAGGACGAAGGTGGGGGCCGTGCGTGTGGCCGGTCAATCACGAGGTTCGCGAGGGTCTGGTGGCCCGTGCGGTGCGGGTCGACGGAGGAAGACGGCTCGCGGAATGACCGCCCCTGACGGTCCGCGGATGGATTGCGGGTGCCGGCGCGCGGAGTCTACGTTCGGCGCTCACGTGTCGAACGGCACCCACCCACCTTGTCCGGAGAAGCACCCATGAGAGTGATCGTCACGCACGACGTCGACGACGTTCAGCACTGGCTCGCCTCGCCCAAGCGCGACGAGTTTTTCGCCGAGCATGGAATGACGGCCCACACGTTCACGCAGCCCGACGGTGGCAACCGGGTCGGTGTGGTGATCGAGGACGTGCCCGACATGGAGACGCTGCAGTCGGCACTCGGGACCGCGATGGCCGCTGCCGCGATGAAGCACGACGGGGTGCGCCCCGACTCGATCCGGATGTACGTCGAGTCGTAAGCCCCGACGTCAGTCGGCGGCCTCGGCCCACGGCCAGGGCCCCGGCATCTCGATCCCTCGAGCCGTCAGCACGAGTTCGAGCATGCGGTGCCACGAGTCCCAGCTCGTGGTCCCGTCGTCGGGGTCCGTCTTGTGGGCGATGACGAGGTCGACTGCGGGCAGGATGGTGATCCACTGTCCGTAGGCGCCCCGGCCCGTGTAGGCACCCGCAAAGGGACCGACCGCCCTCGGGCCGTCCCAGACCCACCACATGTACCCGTAGCCGAAGTAGCCGTCCCGACGGTGCTCCGGATTCATCTCCTCGAGCGGGGTGACGACGGAGGAGATCCGGCGCGTCCACTCGGCGGGGATGAGCTGCTCTCCGCCCCAGTCGCCCTCGTACAGCATCAGGAGGCCCACACGGGCCATGTCCACGGTCGAGAGGTGCATGTGGTAGGACGGGTAGACGGACTGCTCCAGGTTCCCGCCCTTGCGATGCCGCTCGCGATCGAAGTGTTCGAAACCGAGCGGATCCGCGAGCTGTCGCTCGAGCTCGTCGAAGAGGTCGCGGCCGGTGGTGAGTTCGAACGCCCCGCCGGCGGCGTTGAAGTCCCAGTTGCTGTAGAGCATGTACGCGCCCGGTGTCTGCGAGCCGCGCTCCGGGGCGTCGGCCAGGTTGTCCCCGCCGTTCGAGGCCGCGTGGTAGACGCCGGAACGGGCGGTCACCAGGTGATCGACCGTCGCCTGCCGCTCGATCGGGAGCAGGCCTCCGACATCGTCCATCTCGAGCTCCTCCAGGGTCGCATCGAGATCGATCGTCCCGTCCTCGACCCAGACGCCGTAGAGCATGGCGAGAATGCTCTTCCGGACGGACGCGAGGTAGCTGACCCGCTCGATGTCGCCGTAGGTGTAGGCGACCCGGCCGTTCTCGACCACGACCAGCGCGGTCGTGTTGGCGCTGTCGGCGAGAAAGACCGTCGTCTGCTCGAGCCGTGCGGGGTCCCAGCCGTATGCCGGGAGATCCGTCGCCGACACGACCTCCCAGGTCTCGCCGGGAATGGTCGGCGAGGTGTCGAGGGCGTTCGGCTGCTCGGCGGGGCCGCAGGCCGCCAGCAGCAGCCCAAGCAGTCCGACGCGCAGGGTGGGGAACACGCGACGCACGGCGTGACGGACGTGGGAGCGCACGGGCAACCTCCGGAAACCTGACGAGTCACGAATGACGACCCGGAGAGTCTACGGATGCGTGGCCGCCCGCGCGAACAGGCCCGGGCGCCGAACCGGCCGCGGCGCGCCGTGAGCGATGGTGCCCGGTTCAGGGCCGGT
>DATFJS010000207.1:0-2341 GCA_035269045.1 Longimicrobiales bacterium
CCCCGTCGTTCTCCACGCCCGCCCCGCCCTCGAGCCTCACCAGGACGGCTTCATCCTCGTCATCTTCGACGAGCGCGAGCCCGCCCCGCAGCGGTCCGAGCCCGCCGCCGAGCCGCCGGCGGGCGCCGAGTCCCACGCCGAAGGGGACCAGAGCGAAACGGGCCAGACCGAAGTGGACCAGCTGGAGGCCGACCTCGACCTCTCGCGGCAGCGGATGCAGGGGATCATCGAGGAGTACGAGACGAGCCAGGAGGAGCTGAGGGCCTCGAACGAGGAGCTGCAGTCGTCCAACGAGGAGCTCCGCTCGACGCTCGAAGAGCTGGAGACCTCGAAGGAGGAGCTCCAGTCGATGAACGAGGAGCTCCAGACCGTGAACCAGGAGAACCGGCACAAGGTCGAGGAGCTGGCCCAGCTCACGAGCGACCTCCAGAACCTCATGGCGGCGACCCAGATCGCCACGCTCTTCCTCGACCGCGACCTCCGCATCCTCCGCTTCACCCCCCAGATCGGAGAGCTCTTCAACGTCCGCCACGCCGACCGCGGCCGGCCGCTCTCGGACCTCACGCACCGGCTCGGCTACGACGAGCTCCAGACCGACGCCCAGCGCGTGCTCGACAAGCTCGTGCCCGTCGAACGCGAGGTGCGGGACGAGGCCGGCCACTGGTACCTCATCCGCGTGCTCCCCTACCGCAGCACCGACGACCGCATCGAGGGCGTCGTCATCACCTTCATCGACATCACCACGCGGAAAGAGGCGGAGGAGTCCGTCCGCGAGAGCGAGGAGCAGTTCCGCGCGCTCGTGGATGCCTCGGCCTCGATGGTCTGGACGACCGACCCCGAGGGCTACGTCGTCGAGGATTCCCCGTCGTGGCGGGCGTTCACCGGGCAGACGTTCAACGAGTGGAAGGGCCGGGGCTGGCTCGATGCCGTCCACCCCGACGACCGGGCCCGGGCCAAGCAAGAGTGGCAGGACGCGACGGAAACGACCACCCCGTTCATCACCGAGTTCCGTGTCCACCACGCACCCACCGACGCGTACCGATGGACGAGCGTCCGCGCCGTCCCCCTCGCCGCTTCCGACGGTTCAGTGCGCGGCTGGATCGGGATGAACATCGACGAGACGCAACGGAAGAAGGCTGAGGTTGCGCTTCGCCAGAGCGAGGCACGGTACCGCTCCCTCTTCGAATCCATCGACGAGGGCCTCTGCGTGGTCGAGGTGCTCTTCGACGAGGCAGGCGAGCCCGCGGACTACCGCTTCGTCGAGACGAACCCGATGTTCGAGGAACAGACCGGGCTGACCGATGCCGTGGGGAAGACGGCGCGGACGCTCGTGCCCGACCTGGAGGAGCACTGGTTCCGCACCTACGGCGAGGTCGCCCGCACGGGCGAGCCCACCCGGTTCACCAACGGGTCCGAGCCGATGGGACGATGGTTCGACGTTTATGCCTTCCGCCCCCTCGATGCGAAGCCGCACCACGTCGCAATCCTGTTTAAGGACATCACTACTGAGAAACGGAACCTGGAGGCCCTGCGCGAGGCGAAGCAGACGCTCGAAGCGCGCGTGGCCGAGCGCACCGAGCAGGTACGCGATCTCGCCTCCACCCTCGCCATGGCCGAGCAGGACGAGCGCCGCCGCATCGCGCAGATCCTCCACGACGACCTCCAGCAGCTCCTCTTCGGCATCCAGCTCAAAATGACGTTCGTCCGTCAGGGTGCCGAGGAGGCGACTGATGCTACACTCGCCGAGCATGCGGAAGAGAGCGAGCGCTACCTCGACCGCGCCATCCACGTCTCGCGGCAGCTCACCGTGGACCTCAGCCCGCCCGTGCTCGAAGGCGAAGGCCTCACACAGACCCTCGAATGGCTGACGACGCAGATGGAGGAAGTCCACAACCTCACCGTCGAGGTCCTCACCGAGTACGACTTCGTCATCCCGCAGGAGGGGATGCGCGTGCTGCTGTTCCAGATCGTCCGCGAGCTGCTGTTCAACGTCGTCAAGCATGCCGATACGGATCGCGCCACAGTAACGCTTGACGAAGCCGACGAAGGTCTTATTATTACCGTCTCCGACGAAGGAACGGGCTTCGACCCGGCCACTCTCAAACCAAAGACCGAGGGCGGCTTCGGACTCTTCAGCGTCCGCGAGCGGCTCCGCCTCTACGGCGGGACGCTCGAGATCGAGTCCGCTCCTGGTGCGGGCACGCGCATGACCGCCACCATCCCCGCGATCCTCGCCCCGCCCACCGAGGAGTAGCGCTCGCTCCCCCGCCCACCATGCCCCACCACGTCTTCATCGTCGAGGATCACCCGCTGATGCGGGACATGATGGCGGCGTACGTCG
>DATFJS010000208.1:0-2599 GCA_035269045.1 Longimicrobiales bacterium
TCCTCGGCTCGAACGCGACCGAACTCAACATCGCCGACGTCACCGACAAGTCGAATCCGGTGACCATCGCGACCGCCACCTATCCCGACGTGTCGTACGCGCACCAGGGCTGGCTCGACGACGAGCACCGCTACTTCTACATGAACGACGAGGGCGACGAGACCGCCGGCGTCGTGGACCGCACCCGCACGCTGGTGTGGGACCTGACGGAGCTCGACGATCCCATTCTCGTGAAGGAGTACTTCGGACCGGTCGCCGCCTCGGATCACAACCTCTTCGTGACCGGCGACCTGATGTACCAGGCGAACTACGGCAGCGGCCTGCGGGTGCTGGACATCAGCGAGCGCGACACACCGCGCGAGATCGCGCACTTCGACAGCGCGCCGTACAACGACGACGGTCCGGGCTTCAGCGCGTCGGAGAGCGGCGCCTGGAGCAACTACCCCTTCTTCGAGGACGGGCTCGTGATCTTCACCAGCGTGCGCGAGGGGCTGTTCATCATGCGGGTGACGCGACCGATCACCTGACTCGACCGATCGGCCGGCGACGAATCTCGCGCGTCCGATCGTAGCAGGGTGCAGATTCACGCCGATCCGGTCGTCCGGCCGGGTCGGCGCCCCACCGCCACGTTCGAGGCAGGCGAGATGATCATCAGCAACACGCAGACCGTTCCGGGGAAGACCATCACCGAGTTCTACGGGGTGGTGACCGGGAGCACGGTCCGAGCCAAGCATCTCGGACGCGACATCATGGCCGGACTCCGGAACATGGTGGGCGGCGAACTGCCCGAGTACACGGAGCTGCTCACGGACGCGCGGGCCGAGGCGATCCGCCGGATGAGCCATCAGGCGTCCGACATGGGGGCGAACGCCATCGTCAACGTCCGCTTCGCGACCAGCAGCGTGGCCCAGGGCGCGGCCGAACTGTTCGCGTACGGTACCGCGGTGCGTGTGGAGTAGGCGTGATCTACGAGCTGCTCCCCCTGCTCCTCACGCCCGTGCTCCTGCTGGGTGCGTGGGCGACCGGCGGCGTCCTCGAGCGCCGCAACCTGAAGGATCTCCACCTGCTGGAGCACGGCTCCCGCGACATCCTCGCGATCACTCTCGAGGATCCACCGGCGCACTGGGAGATCGACCGGTGCGAGCTGGTGATGGGAAGCGTCGTGATCTCGCAGGACTACTTCAAGCGATTCGTGGCGAGCCTGAAGGGCGTCGTCGGAGGTAACATCACGGTGTTCGAGCCGCTGCTGGAGCGCGCGCGGCGGGAGGCGCTCATCCGCATGAAGGGCGTGGCGCATGCACGCGGCTACGACACGATCATCAACGTGCGGATCGAGACGTCCACCATGGCCCGGGCCGGGGGGAACGCGAAGGGGACCGCGGGGGTCGAGGTACTCGCCTTCGGAACGGCCATCCGGGTCGTGGGAGAGCGAAGTGTCCTCCCGTCGCCGGCCACGGTCGCACCCTGACGCGCGACGCCCATCTCGCTCCGTATTCGTCCGACGTCCGACCGGCTTCGACGAGAGGTCGGCGACTCCCTGCCGCCGAGTGCCACCACCCCTCACACCGCGAATGGAAACGTCTCGGGCATCTCCATGTCGCCCGCCTCCTTCGACGTGCCTCTCTCCAGCGGGGTGACCGCCGAGGTCTCGTCCAGGAACACCCACTCGTCGAACTGGCGAGACAGCGATGCGTGGAAGTAGTGGCTCTGCCGCTCGGTCTGCGGTCGGTAGATGACGCCGATGGCGCGTTCGAGCCGTTCGGGGGCGAAGGCACGCCGGATCGGCTCGTGTCGGTCCAGCGGCAGCGCGAAGTTGGGCATGTCCGCCTCGTGGGAAAGCCTCTCCCAGCTGCCCTCGAGCGAGGGGCGAACTCGCTTGATCTCCCCCGGCTCGTCCCAGGCGCTCGCGGCCATCACCGCGCCGGAATGTGTCCCGAGTCCGATCTTTCGGCACCCCTCGCCGAACCGCTCACCGCAGAGCTGTCCGAGGTTGAACTGCCCCCCGGCGCTCAGTTCCGTGGCCGACGCGTCTCCGAGGTGTGAGTTGTGGGCCCAGACGACGGCCGTCGAGTCGGGTCCGTGGTATCCCAGAAGGTCCAGGAGCGTGTCCATCATGTGGCGGTCCCGCAGATTCCAGGATGCGGTCGGTCCCTGATAGATCGCCCGATAATACCGTTCGGCGTTCGCCACGGTGCGCGCGTTCTCGAGCGCATCCATGAAGTTGCGTCCATCCGAACGCTCGTACTCGATCCTCTTCTCGAGAAGATCGGTGAGGATCTCGACGACCTCGTCCTCGCAGTCTTCCATGCGGCCGGTAGCCGCGAGCTGTCCGTAGGTCTGCGGATTCCGCTCCCAGGGCGTCAGACAGCCGAATCGCTCACGCGCCAGCTCGGCGGTGTCCGGATCGACGTCGTCCAGATAGTCGAGGACCGCCCGGATCGAACTGTGCAGGCTGTAGAGGTCGAGCCCGAAGAACCCGACACGGTCGTCCGGATCCTCGATCGACTCGTTGAAGTCCCGCAGCCAGCGGAGGAAGTCGAGTGTCTCCTCGTTCGCCCACATCCAGGTCGGGAACCGCGTGAACGGCTCGAACGGTGCC
>DATFJS010000209.1:0-3172 GCA_035269045.1 Longimicrobiales bacterium
GCACCTGACATTCGACGTCCACCGGAAGCTCCATGACGAGGCCCGTGCCGACGAGCCGAATTTCCCCCGGCTCCAGTACGAACTCCGGGTCCGCGGACCGGACGTCGAATCCGGCCGCGTGGGGGGTTGCGCGAGCGGGGAGCGGCAGGTCCGGGTTCGATTCCCGGCGGACGAAGCGTACCACGGAGTCGCGGGTCATGCGGGCGGTGGGCTGAAGGACGGAGAGGACCTCCGAAGGTTGCCCAAGGCGGAGAGCGCCGCTAGCCTCACCTCCACAATTCAGAGCGGGTGGGTCATCCCGGAAGCCGGTGAGAATCCGGCACGGCCCCGCCACTGTGAGAGGTCGGGACGCACCACGTCCCGAACGACGGTTCACCATGCCACTGGCGCAGGATCGGCGCTGGGAAGGCGAGCCGCTCGGCCTCGAGTCAGGAGACCTGGCCCACCCCGAACCATTCCCGGAGCATGAACGCGTCCAGCGTACCGGGTCGGTGCCCCCTCGGGCGTCGGCACCCGCGCGTCGGACCGCCGTTTCATGCTCGAGACGTCCCACGCGGGTGGGACCAGGAGCCCAGATGAAGTTCTTCGCACCGATCGGCGCCGTTCCCGGCGTCGCCGCAGTTCTCGCCGTGGCGCTGTCCACCACCGCACTCCTTCCGTCGCACCTCCACGCGGCTCAGGATCCCGTCTCCCTCGACACGATCGTGGTGACGGCGTCCACACCCGTCGCCCGGCCCCTCGGGGACCTCGGCAACCACGTCACCGTGCTCGAGGGCGATCGGCTGCGCGCCCGCGGCATCACGCGGGTCGAGGACGCTCTTCGGGAAGCCTCCGGGCTCTCCGTCGTACGGGGTGGATCCTGGGGAGCGGTCACGTCCCTCTTCCTGAGGGGCGCGGAAAGCGACCAGGTCCAGGTCCTGCTGGACGGCGTTCCGATCAACCAGCCGGGCGGGTCGATCGATCTGGCCGGTCTGACGGTCGAGAACATCGAACGCATCGAGGTGGCGCGGGGTCCGTCGAGTTCGCTGAACGGCTCGGACGCCCTCGCCGGCGTGATCCAGATCGTCACGCGTCGCGGCCGAGGTCCGGCGCAGGGCAGCGTCTTCGCACGCGGCGGGTCCTTCGGCCGCCGCGATGTCGGGGTCTCGGCCTCCGGGTCCACCGAGGCGGCGGCCTTCTCCCTGTCGGCCACACGCTATCGCACCGACGGGATCCTCGAGTTCAACAACGAGCACCTCAACACCGTGTTCACGGGTCGCGTCGACCTGCGTCCGGACGAGCGCACGACGCTGCGGCTCAGCGGAACCCTCTCGGACCGCGAGTACCAGTTCCCCACCGACGGGGCGGGAAACGTGGTGGACATCAACAACTTCACCTTCCAGGACCGCACCTCCCTGTCGCTGCTGGCGACGCGTGAGCTCTCGGATGGCGTGGGACTCCGGCTCCTGATCTCCTCGAGCGACGAGGAGACCGGCACGGACGACCAGTTCGACGATCCCGCCGACACGAACGCCTTCACCAGTCTCGCCGCCTTTCGCCGTCTGGGTGTGGATCTACGGAGCGAGATCGAGATCTCGGAAGGCTCCTCCTTCGTGGTCGGCGGCGAGTTCGAAGAGCAGGACGTCCGCGACTTCAGCGAGTTCGTGAGTTCCTTCGGCACCTCGGTGGGACGCAGCGAGAACGCCCGGAGGAACCTCGCCGGATACCTCCACTGGGTCGGTACGCTGGGGGGTCTCGAGCTCGGTCTCGGTGGCCGGCTCGAGGACAACGAGTACTACGGCACCTTCGAGACCTGGAACGCCGGTGTCTCGTGGCGGGCGAGCGACCTGCTGCGCCTGCGGGCATCGGCGGGCCGTGGGATCAAGGAGCCCACCTTTCCCGAACTCTTCTCGACCGGCTTCACCATCGGCAACCCCGACCTCGATCCCGAGCGGTCCACGTCGTGGGAGGCGGGACTGGATCTCGCGCGCGCCGGCTGGGCGCTCGGCGCGACATGGTTCGATCAGGATATCGAGGAGCTCATCCAGTACACCGGAAGTCCTCCGAATCCGGCCGACCCGAACTTCTTCAACGTCGCCGGCGCGACGTCGCGCGGCCTCGAGCTGGATGGGTCGACACACCTGGGGCCCGTCGAACTGAACGGGGCGTGGACATGGGTCGAGACCGAGGTCGTGGACGCCGGCTTCGCGTCCGGTGTCGGCGCGACCTTCGTGGAGGGGGAGCCGCTCATCCGACGCCCCGAGCACACGATCCGTCTCGGTGCCGCGGCGCAGGCGGGCGCAGGCCTTCGATTCTCGACATCGGTCGAGCGCGTCGGGGAACGAGCCGACCGCGACTTCTCGACGTTCCCCGCCACACCGGTCACGCTGGATCCGTACACGCTCCTGGACGCGACGGTCTCGTGTGCTCTGGCGCCCGGATCGTCCGCGCCGCTAGCTCTCACGCTCCGTGGCGAGAATCTGCTCGACCAGGACTACGAAGGGGCCTTCGGCTTCCGGGCGCCGGGGCGTGTACTGACGCTCGAGGTCAGGGCGAGCTTCGGCGGCTGACCCCGACGTCGGAGACGGGAGATTCCGTCGCACACGACGAAGCCCGCCAGACTCGAACATGAGTCCGGCGGGCTTCGTTTCACACCCGGCCGTTCGTGCGACGGAGGTCCCGGGGCGTCAGAGCACCGACGACACCGGGTGCACGTCCATCCCGAAGGCCTCCGCGACCCCACCGTAGACGATCTTCCCGTCCACGACGTTCAGGCCAAGGGCGAGCGCTCCATCGTCGGCGCACGCCTGCTTCCATCCCTTCGCTGCGAGCGTGAGCGCGTAGGGAAGCGTCGCGTTGGTGAGCGCGAGCGTGCTGGTCCGCGGTACGCCGCCCGGCATGTTCGCCACGGCGTAGTGAATGACACCGTCGACGGTGTAGATCGGATCGTTGTGGGTCGTCGGCTTGATCGTCTCCACGCAGCCACCCTGATCGACCGCCACATCGACGATGACCGATCCCGGCTTCATCAACGACAGGTCGTCGCGGGTCACCAGACTCGGTGCCTTCTTTCCGGGCAGCAGAACGGCCCCGACGACGAGGTCGGAGTCCTCGAGCTGCTTCCGAACGGCGTAGCGGGTGCCGTACAGGAGGTTGACGTTGGCCGGCATCACGTCCGAGAGGTAGCGAAGCC
>DATFJS010000210.1:0-2148 GCA_035269045.1 Longimicrobiales bacterium
CCGAAGCCCTGCTGGATCTGCATGCGAGGGACCGCGCGGAGGATGTCGGACGCCTGCGCGGCGTTCCGGGCACGCAGCCGCTCGGGGGTGATGTAGTGCCCCATCCCGGAATTCGCCCGCGCACGGAACCCCACCATCCCGAGGCGCATCTCCTGCACCCGCATCGCGAGCGGAAGGCGCTCGACCTCGGCCTCGACCCCCTCGATCTCGACGGGACGGGGTCGCAGGAAGACGTCGAAGCTCAGGGCCTCGCCCGCGTACAGGTCGAACTCGCCGTGCGTCAGATCGACGAACCCGGTCGCATCGGCGGTCATGAAGTACGTGCCCGCGTCGGGAGCCTGCAGGCTGAAGAAGCCGTCGTCGTCCGACACGCCGATGTCGATCGTGAAGCCCCGGGGCGTGAACAGCCCGACGGTGCCGCCCTCGATCGGTTCGCCCGAGCCACCCTCGAGGAGATATCCCTCGAGGACCTGGGCGCTCGTGGGCGCGGGCGCGGCGAGCCCGGCCGCACTCAGCCCGGCGACGAGTAGCGTCGCCAGCGTGGATGTGGTCGGGCGGCGTGTGCGGTCCGGCGATGTCGTCGTTCGGCGCGTCCTCAATGGTCCCCCTGCGACTCCCCGGCTCCATGCGAATTCGGTCGCGTGCCCGGAGAACTGCTCGATGTCGTCTGCTGCACCTACACAATGAGGGCCCGGATGTGTCCCTGCCACCGTCGGAGCACCCACGTGGTCTGTAATTCCGGGTGGTCTTTTCCTATGCTAGTAATCTGGAACGGACCCTCCGCGGCGCCGGGATCCGGCCGCCGCTTCCCTGTATCAACAAGGACGCCTCGTGGCCGACCTTCCCGATCCCTTCGGCGCTCTCGAGTCCCTCGATCTCTCCGAGGGCACCACTCACTACTACGATCTCGACGTGCTCGAGGAACAGGGCGTGGTCGACGATCTCGCCCGGCTCCCGTTCTCGATCCGCGTCCTCCTGGAGAACGCGCTCCGGAACGCGGGCCACGGCTACGTCTCCGAGGACGACGTCCGGGCCATCGCGCAGTGGAGCCCGACGAACTCGGGTGCCCCGATCCCCTTCATGCCTTCGCGCGTGGTGCTCCAGGACTTCACCGGCGTGCCGGCGGTCGTGGACCTCGCGGCGATGCGGGACGGCATCGAGGCCCTGGACGGCGACCCGGCGAAGATCAATCCGGTGGTCCCGGCCGATCTCGTCATCGACCACTCGGTGCAGGTCGACTTCTTCGGTACGCCGGACGCCTACCGCCGGAACGTCGAGCGTGAGTACGAGCGGAACGGCGAGCGGTATGCGCTGCTGCGCTGGGCGCAGGAGGCGTTCGAGAACTTCAGCGTGGTGCCTCCGGGCACCGGCATCGTGCACCAGGTGAACCTCGAGTACCTCGCGTCGGTCATCCACCGCCGCAACGAGCACGGCGTGAACGTGGCCTACCCCGACACGCTGGTCGGCACGGACTCGCACACCACCATGATCAACGGCCTCGGCGTCGTCGGCTGGGGCGTGGGCGGGATCGAGGCAGAGGCGGTGGTCCTGGGGCAGCCCTACTACATGCTGCTGCCCGAGGTGGTCGGCATGAAGTTCAGCGGCCGTCTGCCCGAGGGTGCGACCGCGACCGATCTGGTGCTGCGGGTGACCGAAATGCTCCGCGAGCATGGCGTCGTGGGACGCTTCGTCGAGTACTACGGCAAGGGTCTCTCCGCGCTGTCGCTCCCCGACAAGGCGACGCTCGCCAACATGAGCCCCGAATACGGCGCGACGATCGGCTTCTTCCCCGTGGACGACCAGGCACTCGAATACCTCCGCGGCACCGGCCGCTCCGACGAGCTGGTGGAACGCGTGGAGCGGGTGTCGAAAGCGATGGGACTCTTCCGGACGGACGACACGCCCGATCCCGAGTTCACCTCCACGCTCGAGCTCGACCTTTCGACGGTGGAGCCGAGCCTCGCGGGGCCCAAGCGCCCCCAGGACCGGGTCGGTCTCGGCCAGGTGCGCAGCACCTTTGAACTGCTCATGGAGCAGGGCGAGGGCACCGCGGCCGCCGACGCCGCCCGCCTCGAGGGCGAGGGTGGCCAGGGCGCCGTGGGCATCGACGCCAGCTACCTGCACGCGAGCAGCCAGCTCTGTGAACTC
>DATFJS010000211.1:0-4741 GCA_035269045.1 Longimicrobiales bacterium
GATCGAGGCCGGCACCGGCGACCTCGAGACCAACCTGTTCCGCGGCACCTTCCTCCACCCGAGCGCCTTCGGAGGCGCCCTCGGCGTCGGCATCGAGCGCATCGACACACGGGGCGCCCGGGGGAGCGAGCAGGGGACCCTGCAGGGGGTCTGGCTCCGCTACCTGCGTCACGTCGGCCCGGCGACGCTCGCGGCCGAACTGAGACGCGCGAACACGTCCAATCCGGTCGCCGCCCTGGGCGCGACCGAGTCCACGCGCAGCACGACCATACTGCGCGCCAGAGCAGGGGAGCCCGGCGGCCTCCGCGGCGAGGCCTACTGGGCCAGCACCGGCCTGGACCTCGACGGCGGTCGCGGCCTCGACGGTGAATCCGTCCGTCCCGCCCGCCTGTCGCGGACGCAGATCGGCCTTCGCGGCGCCTGGGACCGCACCACCGACGCATGGTCCGTCTGGGCACGCGGGGAGGCGCGTCGCTTCAGCAGGGAAGACCCCTCTCTGGGCTCGGCCCGTCTCGACTCGCTCGTGCGTTCCGGGCCACAGGGTGAGGGGGCGTCCGACCCCGGTGGGCGGCCCGACAACCGCCTCGACCTGGATCTCGGCGTCGAGCTGCCCGCCGTCGGTGGGGCGTCCCTTCGGCTGGGAAGCGACGGCTGGGACGACGAGCGGCGGCAGGTCGCGGGTGTGAACGTCTGGACGGCGCCCGTCCTCGGCGTGTCGCTCTTCGCGTCGCACGACCGGGGTGAGCGGGGATGGCGTCCGGTGTTCCGGCGGCTGCCGTCGGACAGCGCGGTGGTCGACTCGGTGGCGGTCGGCTTCACACAGCCCGGCGTTCGCTTCACGGACCGCGAGATGACGCGGGCGGGCGTGCGCCTCGACCTGGGTCCGCTCGACGTCGAGGGGGCGTGGCTGTCGCTCCGGACCGACTCCATCCTGCCCATCGGGACGTCCGATCGGGGCGGGCTCGTCTTACGAGACGGCCGGGCATTCGCCGGCGACGAGGTGAACGGGTTCGAGGTGGGGGGGCGGCTCGGCCTCCCGCTCCTCGAGGGTCTGGCCCTCGTGGGCTCGCTGCAGCAGTGGGAGGACGAAGGGGTCTACCGTCCGGGGCGCATCTATCGGGGTGGCGTGGATTTCGCGAACACCTTCTACGAATCCGGCAACCTCGAGATCCGGGCCAGCATGATGGTCGAGGGGAGGGACTCGATGCTCGTCGCCATCGCCGATCCCGACTTCGTCGCACCGCCCGAGAATCCCGACGCGCTCCCGGGGCCTGCCCGCGTCCCCTTCTATCAGAGCTGGAACGCCTACCTCCAGATCCGGATCGTGAGCGTTCGTATCTTCCTGAAGTGGGAGAACACCTTCGGACGCCGTGAACTGCAGGATATTCCGGGCCGCACGATGCCGGGAATCCGCGCCAGCTACGGCGTCCGCTGGACGCTGCGAAATTGAACCGAAAGACACGATGATTCGAAGCATGACGGGGTGGGGCGAGGCGGAATCCGACATCGAGGTCGGACGACTGCGGGTCGAGGTGAAGACCGTGAACCACCGCTTCCTCAACACCTCCATCCGGCTGCCGTCCGGTCACGATCGCCTGCAGGCGAAGGTGACCGAGTGGCTCAAGACGAGGCTGCACCGTGGTCATGTCACCGTATCGGTGTCCCTCGACCGGGAGGCGTCCGACGAGGAGAGGCTTCCCGAGCTCGACCTCGCGCGGGCACGTCACGCCTACTCCCTGTACCGGAAGCTGGGTCACGAGCTCGGCATCATCGGCGAGGTGGACGTGGAGACCGTCGCACGGTTCCCCGACGTCATCCGTCAGCCGGAGCGGTCCACCGAGGGTGGGGACATCCCCGAGGAGGCCCTCGGGGCGACGCTGGGCACGGCACTCGACCAGCTGGTCGAGTTCCGGGAGCGGGAGGGAGCGTCCCTCCGGAGCGACCTGGAGGGGCGACTGACCGAGATCGACGCCGCCCTCGACGTGGTCGAGAGGCGTGCCCCGGAGCGGCTGGAGGCGGAGCGGGACCGGCTCCGGGAGAAGGTCGGGGAGCTGCTCGAGTCCCACGAGGTCGACGAGGAGCGGCTGGCCCGGGAGGTCGTGTGGCTGGCCGAGAAGTGGGACGTCAACGAGGAGATCGTCCGGTTCCGCGGCCACTGTGCGCTGATGCGGGAGACGCTCGACGGCGATGGCACGGAGGCCGTCGGGAAGCGCCTCTCCTTCATCGTTCAGGAGATGCACCGCGAGGCCAACACGATCGGATCGAAGGCCAACGATACGGAGATCGGACACGCGGCGGTGACCCTCAAGGAAGAGGTCGAGCGCCTGCGTGAACAGGTGGAGAACGTCGAATGAACGACGCGCCCGGCGCACCGGAGAAGCGGCGTCCCCTCGTCCTCGCGGCTCCGAGCGGGACCGGCAAGACGACCATCGCACGCCGGCTCGTCGAGGAGAACGACGACTTCGTCTTCTCGACCTCCGCCACGACGCGCTCGCCGCGACCCGGGGAGACGGACGGCGTGGACTACTCCTTCGTGACGGCCGAGCGATTCCGGGAGATGGCCGACGCCGGCGAGTTCGCCGAGTGGGCCGAGGTCCACGGCAACATGTACGGCACGCCCACCGCGAATCTCGAGGCCGCCTCGGAGCGGGGCGAGACGGTCGTGATGGACATCGACGTGCAGGGCGCCGCGCAGATCCAGGCGTCGATGCCCGACGTCACGCTCGTGTTCGTGCTGCCACCCGACGCCCCGACGATGCTCGAACGCATCACCAAGCGGGGGACCGAATCCGAGGAGGAGGTCGTGCGCCGGCTGCGCTCCGCGCTGGAGGAGCTCGCGCGGGTCTATGAGTTCGAGCGGGTCCTGGTGAACGACGTGCTCGACACCGCGGTGGCGGATGTGAAGGCGATGGCCCTCGGGGAGGATGCCGGGCGACGCCCGATGGACGAGGCCGACCGGATCGATACGCTCCGCCGGGATCTCGCGAAGGAACTCCGCCAGAGGTCCGAGACGCTCCGGGATGAGGACGCGCGACCCGAGACGGGGTGAACGTCGAGGTCGTTTCGCTGTATGTTGAGAGTCTGGCGATCGACGTCGCCGATCCGCCGAACGAAGTCCATCGAAGGAGAACACCATGCAGGTCTTCACGCCCGACGAGGTCGCGAGCCACAGCTACAGCAAGTATCTGGGTGTCGTCGTCGCCGCGAAGTACACCCGTGAGCTGAACCTCCTCCCGCGCGAGGTTCTGCCGCTCGGTCAGCAGAAGAAGCTCACGACGCGCGCACTCGAGGCGCTCACGTCGGGGCAGATCGAGTTCCGGCTGATGAAGCGTCGCAAGATCGACGACTGACGGGTCCCCTCCGGTGCATTCGTCCATCGAAGCCCGGAGACCGGTCGCCCGGAGGCCGTGGCATGACCGTCGTGTCGTCCTCGGCGTCACGGGCGGGATCGCCGCCTACAAGGCGATTCTCGTCGCTCGGCGTCTGACGCAGCTCGGCGCCGAGGTGGACGTCGTCCTCTCCGAGGCCGCCCAGCACTTCGTCACCCCCCTCACCTTCGAGGGCGTGACCGGCCGTACCGCGCTCACGGATCTGTTTTCCGTGGAGGGCGCGGCGCGACACATCCGCCTCGGGCAGGAAGCGCATGTCGTGTGCGTGGCACCCGCCACCGCCGACTTCCTCTCCCGTGCCGCCATCGGCCGCGCGGACGACCTGCTCACCACCACCCTCCTCGCGACCGACGCGCCGGTGCTCATCTGCCCGGCGATGAACGATCGCATGTGGGCGCACCCGCAGGTTCGCGGGAACGCCCAGTACTGCGAGGAGGAGCTCGGCTACACGATCGTGGGCCCGACGGTCGGACCTCTGGCGGTCGGGGAGGCCGACGGAGCAGGGAGACTGGTCGAGCCCGACGAGATCGTCGAGCGAATCGGTCGGGCGCTCGCCCGTGGAGGTCCGCTGGACGGACGCACGGTGCTGGTGACGGCCGGCCCGACGCACGAACCACTCGATCCCGTGCGGTTCCTCGGCAACCGCAGCTCCGGCCGCATGGGCTATGCCCTCGCGTCCGCCGCGTGGCGCCGCGGTGCCCGCGTCGTGCTGATTTCCGGCCCGACGCGTCTGCCCGATCCGGTGGGTGTGGAGACCATCCGGGTCGAGACCGCCGCCGAGATGGACGCCGAGGTGCAGCGTCGCGTGGGAGACGCCGATCTGCAGATCTTCGCCGCGGCCGTGGCGGACTACCGCCCTCTCGAACCCGCCCGGAGCAAGATCAAGCGGGACCGCGAGGGCGAATCCTGGAACGTCGAACTCGTCGCCAACCCCGATGTGGCCGCGGGAAGCGCCGCCGCCACCTGGTCGGGCGCGGTGCGGGTCGGGTTCGCGCTCGAGACGGAGGATCTGATCGCCAACGCGGAGCGGAAGCGCGAACGGAAGGGGTTCGACTGGATCGTCGCGAATCCCGCGAACGAGCCGGGCGCGGGCTTCGGTACCGAGACCAATCGGGTCACGCTCGTCGGGGCGTCGGGGGCGGAGGAGCTCCCGCTGCAGAACAAGGACGAGGTCGCCGAGATCATCCTGGACCGCGTGCAGGACGCGGTCCACTCCGGATCGTGAGGCGCCTCCGGGAGAGATCTCCGAGCGGGGATCTCCGTTGAAGGACCGTCCGCCCTTCGATCCGTCCGAACTCGCACGCCTGCTGCGCCAGCGTGGAGACCTCGCGGCGCCACCCTTCTTCCTGGAG
>DATFJS010000212.1:0-2081 GCA_035269045.1 Longimicrobiales bacterium
CTGGACGCCTGCCCGATCGGGATCGGGAAGATCGTCCTGAACCCGTGGATCACGTCTCGTCCGATGAGAAGAGGGATGCCGAGCCGGCTCTCTTCGACGGCGATCCGCTGGAGCCGTGCCACGACCTCCGGATCGACTTCGTTCAGCACCGATCCGACTCGTCCCGCACGAAGCGCGTCCGCGAAATCCTCCGGGATGTCGGGGCCGGGCGCGTTCACCTGACTGAGCTGTCCGATCTTCTCGGCCAGCGTCATCCGGGACAACAGCTCCTCGATACGTGCCTCGAGGTCGCCGGGTGCCTCTGGTGTGGTACTGCTCGTCATATGACTCGATTCCTTTGCGGCGGGTCGACCGCCCCTGCTGCAGCACCGGCGGGAACAGGCACGAAGCCCATCCCCGCCGGTCGTGACGTGGCCGGGGTCGTGGACCCCGGAAGCGCGTCGATCCTAGAGCACGAAGTGCAGATAGGTGCGGATCTCCCACTCGTTGCCGTTGTCGCCCGGTGCGAGCGGGTCACAGGTGAGCGTCCCGAACGGGTCGGGCGTCCGCTGCGGGCAGTAGCGTGGCGAGAACTCGTTCAGCGAGCGCCACAGACCGCGCACCCCGAGCCGCGTCTGCGGTGCGTTCAACCAGTCCGGAAGCCCGAAGGAGTAGGAAAGGTCTCCCATCAGCTGGGTCGGGAAGGTCAGGTTGAAGTCGCGGTGGTAGTCGTACGGACCCCAGTCGTTGAACTTCGCGCCCGCCTCGAACCGGACAGGTCCCTGCGCGAGTCGCGCGTCGACACCGTAGCGGTCGATCGTCCGGTCGCTGATGCCATTCGCCTGACCCTCACCGGCGTACGCGTTCACGATGATGCCGAGCCCGCTTGCGGTCTTGGACACGATGCGCGAGTGGACCTCCCATAGGTCCTCCGGATCCGGAGCGCCGGGGAAGGCGAACAGCGTTCGTCCGTCGGCCAGGATTCCGATGCTCGCGTCGCGCGGCGCCTTCTGGCTCCGGTACACGAATCCGATACTGGCCGCGAGAGCCGCGTCCTCCAGTCGGTCCGAGTCCCAGAGGTACATCCAGGTCGCCGGCGTCGGATCGTACGTGAAGAGCATCTCGAACGCGGTCGTCTCCTGATTGCCGAGCACCGCGAACGGATCGTCCAGCACGTTCCGGAGACGCGCCGGTGCCGGCGCATCCTCGGGGATCGCACCGATGATCGGCTTCTGCCACATGAAGTTCGGCGCGAGCTGCCAGTTGCCGACCTGGTAGGTGAATCCCGTCAGGAAATTGCGCTGGTTCGAGCTCCCGGTGTCGGCCAGCCGCCACCCCGTGTAGGTCTGGATCTGCGTCGGTCCACCGCTGGCGACGATGCCCATCTCGGAGTACTGGGCGTACCAGTTGATCGGGCCACCGCTCCACGTCAGGCGGCCACGGGCTCCGAAGGTGTCGTCGCTGTTGACGTCGTCCTGGAGCACCCGGTAGTTGCCCGGCTCGCCGTCGACGAGCTGGAAGGTCTCGCCCACCTGGCGGTCACCCGACCAGATCCCGCCGAGCTCGACTCCGAACCCGAGGAAGTCCTCCTTCTCGACCACGAAGGTCGCGCGCCGCTCCCGCTGCTGCGGGACCGCGAACGACGATCCGGCGTTGCCGGCCTGCGCGAGGTCCTCCTGGACGATCGCCGTCGTGGTGAGCCCGAGAAGATCCTGCTGGTACTTCACGAGCGCCGTCGGGTTGGCCCCCCACCAGAGTTCGGGGCCGAAGGCGATCTTCAGCCCGTCGAGTGACCGCTTTCCGGTGACCTCGAAGCCGACCGGGGCGAGACCATTGTAGATGTCGAGGTTCGGGCCGTAGTTGGCCTCCCGATAGAGGCCGAACATGTCGCCCTCGTAGCCCCAGTGGTAATGCCCCGACCGATAGAAGCCGTCGAGTCGGAAATTCCGTGCGTCCCAGCTCACGTTGGCGGAGTAGAGCGCCACCCGCTCGACGTCGTTGACCTCGCCGCGGCGACGGCCCCGGTTCTCGTAGAAGATCTCGTTGATCGGGTTCTCGGGGACGTTGCCGAGGATGCTGAGGGTCACGTCCGCTTCGAGGTT
>DATFJS010000213.1:0-4737 GCA_035269045.1 Longimicrobiales bacterium
CGGGGTTTCGAGGTTCAGGTCATGTACCGGATCGGTCGGCGACCCCTGTGACTCCGGCGCCGACGAGCCGGCCGGGGCATGCGGGTTCAAGCCCACGACGCCCCTGGACCGACCCCGCCATTGCACCGCCCCGATCTTCGGCCTATCTTCGGTTTTCGGTACCTGTTCGGTCCCCACGGCCGAGTCCATATCACACCGGGAACCTCCACCACATGGCCCATTCGCGCGCCCTCGCCGCCGCCTTCTCGGACACGCTGGGGCGGAGCTCCTCCGCATCGTCTTCCCCGGCGGAAGACGCCCGCAGATCTCCGCACGCCCGAAGCATGCCTCACGGGTCGGGCACCGCCGCGACCACGACGGCGACGGGGGTCCGCGGAGGCGCGAAACGGGGCAGCCGGATGGCGGCGTGTCTGTGGCTCCCGACCTTCGAGCTCCGTCTCGAGCTGGTCCGCTTCCCCGATCTCGACTCGACGTCGGTCGCCCTGCTCTCCCCCGGGGAAAGCGCGCGCCGTACGCTCTGGCAGGTGTCGGAGCGGGCGTGGGATGCCGGGGTGCGTCCGGGACAGCTGATCTCGCAGGCGGTTTCGCTGTGCCCCTCGCTCACCCTGCTCGATCCCGATCCGGCGCACTACGATGCCGCCGTCGAGGCGATCCTGGAGGCGCTTTCGGCACGCACGCCGATCGTGGAGCCGGGGGTCGAGCGCGGGAAGGTCTTCCTCGGGATGGACGGGCTCGGGCGGCTGTACGGATCGCCGAAGAATCAGCTGCGGGCGATGCTGCGCACGCTCTTCGACGTGCTCCCCCGCCCTCTGGTGGCCTCGTACCGGGTCGGCTACGCGCCGGGCACGTTCGGGGCGTGGACGGCGGCGGCACGGGCGACGCCGGGCGGGCCCGTGATCGTGGAGGACGACGCCTCCCTCGCCCGCTTCCTCTCGCGCTGCCCGGTACAGGCGCTGCCCGTCGAGGACGAGATGGTCACCCGACTGGAACGCCTGAGCATCCGGACGCTGGGCGATCTGGTGCGCCTGCCCGAGCCGGCACTCGTCGCCCAGTTCGGGCAGGACGGCCGCGACGCCCTCGCGTGGGCCACGGCCCGACGCATCGATCCCGTCCGCCCCTGGCATCGCCCCCGGCCCATCCGCGCCTCCCTGGAGTTCGCCGACGCGACCGGTCAGCTCGAGGTCTGGCACGCCGCGCTCGACCGCCTCGTCGAGCGGGCCCTCGCCCGGGACGCCCGGCGGGGCAGAAGCATCCACGAAATGCGGATCATCGGCCACCTCGAGGGCGGGGGCTCGTGGTCGGTGGATGCGATCCTGCGCGAGCCCACGGCCGAGAAGGGCCGGATCACCTACCTGCTCCGCTCACGCATGGAGCTC
Source organism: Longimicrobiales bacterium (assembly GCA_035269045.1). Taxonomy (GTDB): domain Bacteria; phylum Gemmatimonadota; class Gemmatimonadetes; order Longimicrobiales; family Gaopeijiaceae; genus Gaopeijia. The sequence continues at coordinate 1,377 of DATFJS010000213.1, forward strand.
GATCCCCCGCCCCGCGCGCTCACCGGCCTCGTGCTCGAGTTCACGGACTTCGGCGCGCCCGCCGCGCAGTCCGAGCTCTTCGAGGCCAACGCCGAGCAGGGCCGCACCCTGGCGGACGGGAAGGTGCCGCCCTCGCTGAAGGAGGCGGTGCGCGAACTGCGGCTGCGTCTCGGCGACTCGCCGCTCTACCGGGTGGTCGAACTCGACCCCTGGTCGCGCATCCCCGAGCGGCGGCACGCGCTGCTGCGCTTCGAGGTGTAGACGTGGCCCTCCGCAAGGCGACCGGCTCCGCCACCCGCCGGCTCCGACGTCTCGACGCACCACGCGACATCCGGGTGAAGACGGACGACGCGGGGCGACCGATCCGCGTGGCCCGCGCCCGGCGCGTGCTCGCCGTCGACCGGATCGTGGAGTCGTGGCGGATCGACGACGAGTGGTGGCGGTCACCGATCTCGCGACGGTACTTCGTGACCGTCCTCGAGGACGGCGCGCACCTGACGCTCTACCGGGACCTCGTGACCGGGGCGTGGTACGTGCACGCGTGACCCGTGCCGCGAAGGGTCAGCCGCCCAGGGTCAGCCGCGAAAGGTCAGCCGCCCAGCGGCATCCGCAGCCGGAGCACCACGTCGCGACCCGGATCGTTCACGAACAGTCGATACCGGCTGAGATAGTCACGATAGGAACGGTCGAGGAGATTGGTCACGTCGAGTGAGACGTCGAGCTCCCGGCCCGCCACCTCGAGCCCGCTCCACCCGAGTCCGACGTCGACCAGCTGGTAGCCCTCCGTCGGCAGCCCGTAGACCGTCTCGGCGGGAACCCGGTCCTGCTCCCGGACCAGCAGCGCCGAGGCCTCGACCGACAACCCGCGCAGCTCGCGGCTCTCCGGTGTCCAGCGCACACCCGTCCGCATCCGGTCCGCCGGCATGTCGTAGAGCGGCTCGTCCAGCTCGCGGTTCTCTCCCCGGATCAGGCTGCCCTGACCGAAGAGTGCGATGCCCGCACCCACCCCGACGTCGAGGTCGAGCTCGAGCCCCGAGAGAAACGCGTCCGACTGTCGGTACTCGAAGGCGGGATACGCGCCGCGGATCGTGAGTACGGGCTCGCGCGGGCGCAGATAGACGTAGCCGTCGATGACGTTGCGGAAGGCGTTGAGTTGCAGACGGAATCGCTCGCCCGTGCGCCTGAGCGTCGCATCGACGCTCGTCGTCGATTCCTTGTCCAGCGTGGCGTCCCCGAGTTCGTACTGGGCGGTGCCGTGATGCACACCCTGGCTGAAGCGTTCGTTCACGTTCGCGGCACGCCAGGCCCGCCCCACGTAGGAGCCGACGAACCACCCCTGAGCGAACTCCCAGGTCGCACCCAGGCCGCCGGACAGGTCAGCCCAGGTGTCGGTCGTGAGTTCGAGGTCGAGACCCCGGTCCGGCGGCGGGAAGACGCGCTGCCAGCGGTAGTCCGCGCGAACACCCGCATTCACCGTGACCGCACCGAAGCTGTGCTCGTCGCGTACCCACGCGCCTCCGGTGTAGAGCCGGTACTGCGGAATCAGGTAGCCCTTCCCGACGCTGATGTTGCCCTGGCGCATCCCGCTCACGCCGAAGCGCATCGTCCCGTCTCCGTGGTCCACGCCGTACGAGCCCTCCACGGAGTGCGTGTAGAGATCGAGGCCGAAGGCGGGCACGTCGCGATTCGCGAGCGGGCCGTGATTGTCGAACTCGCGACGGCGGTTCAGCTGGAAGGCGTAGGACAGCTCCACCTCCCGACCGTCGTCCAGCAGCGCCTGGTGTCGGACCATGACCCGGTCGTGGGTCACCTCCTGCCGCGGATTGTCGATCTCGTAGGCGAAGTCGGTCGGGCGTGGACCCCGCTCGATGACGCGCTGGAGGTCGTCGAAGTTCCCCACGTGCGCACCCGAGAAGAGTCCGAGCTGCGTGTCGTACCGGGAGAGGGTCACCTCGGTGCGGCGGCGGTCGCCGATCCACCCGAGCGTGCCCGACACGCTGAACTCCGAGAAGCCCGTGTTGTCGAGGTTGAACCCGGGGGCGGTGGCATCGCCGGCACGACGCGCCGTGACGCGGAAGCGCGACGAGACCGTCCCGAGCAAAGGAAGGTCGAGCGCACCGTTCTCGAGGCCCATCGATGCGGCGCCCTGCAGGTTGTTGGCGAAGGCGTGCGTGGCGACCTCACCCGACCACCCGGCGGTCCGCGTGAGCCGCGCGGGCTCGATCCGGACCACGCCGCCCATGGCGTCCGACCCGTGTTCGACCGCCCCCGGTCCGCGCACGATCTCGATCCGGTCGGCGCCGAAGACGTCGATCTCCGGCGCATGCTCTCCCCCCCACTGCTGGCCTTCCTGACGTACACCGTCGTTCGACACGACGACCCGCTGGGAGTGGAGCCCTCGCACGACGGGCTTCGCGATGCTGGGACCGTACTGGATGACCGCCACGCCGGGAACCCGCTCGATCGTCCCACCCAGCGTCTGGTCCTGTACGCGATCGATGGCCTCCGAGTCCAGAAAGGCGGTGCTCTGGGCCCGCCGGGCCCGCGCTTCGACCGCTGCCGCCTCGGCGCTCACGTCGATGCCGTCGAGCTGTTCGACGTTCGGCGTCATCTCGATCCGCATGCCGTCCACGGCGTCGACCCGGACGGTGACGTACCCGATCCGCCGTGCGAGGAGGGTACCGTCCACCGAGGGGGGACCGTCGTACACGAACTTCCCTTCCGGCCCCGACAGCACTCCGGCCTCGAGCGTGTCGACACCGACCCAGACCCCCTCGAGCGGGAAGCCCGTGGAAGCGTCCACCACGGTGCCCGAGACCCCCGCCTGCGCGGCGAGGGCCCCGGACCCGCAGCACAACAGCGCCGCGACGAGAAGTACGCGACGCACCGCGTCAGCCTACCGTCATCGTGAAGCTGACGGAGGCGTCGGTCTCGTCGCTCGGCGTCAGCCCGTCACCCTTCGGCTCGTCGTCGAAGTGGCTGAGCACCACGCCGAGGCTTCCCTCGCCGCCAGACGCTGCGCCCGTCACGATCTGGAAGGTGAGCCCGAGCGGGGCCCCGTTTCCGTCGGTGTCGAGAGACGCGAGCGGTACCTCCACGCCGGCCAGCCCGACAACCGTGTAGAAGACCCGGTGCTCGTCGTCCTCCTCGCGGACCTCCACGGTGATGTCCTCGACGTCGTTCGGATCGGACGTGTCCAGAAAGCGGACGGACCCGTTGTAGACCGCCCCGGCTTGGAGCGCGATCGGCGTGTCCTGCGCTTCCGGAGGCTGCGGACCGAGGCCATCCGGGTCGTTGATCGTGGTGACGATCGCCGCGCCACCCGCAGCGGGGGTGAGGGTGAGCTCCACCGCGGTGATGA
>DATFJS010000214.1:0-3841 GCA_035269045.1 Longimicrobiales bacterium
TTCGAGGCGGCGGCCCGGTACCGCGACGTGCTGAAGGGACTCGACACCATCGCGCGTCAGCAGCGCGTGCACCGTGTCGGGGGAGGGGACCACGACGTGGTGGGCGTGGCCCGTGACGGCGACCTGGCGATCGGAGTGGTGCTCCGGATCCGGCGCGGCGTCCTCCTGGGCCGCGACACGCTGCGCTTCGAGGAGGCGGCCGACGCGACCGACGAGGAGGTGCTGGCCTCCGTGGTGACCCGCCACTACCTCGGTCGGGGCACGACGGTGGGGTATGACCCGCCGGCCGAGATCCTGCTGCCGTCCGACTGGGAGGACCGGGAGGTGTTCGAGGAGGTGGCGTCGGAGCGGATGGACCGTCGCGTGACCGTGAAGCGTCCGCAGCGCGGCGAGAAGGCCCGACTCTCGGAACTCGCCACCACCAACGCCCGCCACGCCCTGGAGGACGCCCTCGGGTTCGCGTCGTCCGACACCGCGCCGGCGCGCGACCGCGCCGACGAGGTGCTGTTCGACCTTCAGGAGCGGCTCGAACTCAAGGTCGTCCCGCGACTGATGGTCTGTTTCGACATCTCGCACAATCAGGGCACGGACACCGTGGCCAGCGCGGTCGTCTTCGAGAACGCCGAGCCGAAGAAGAAGGACTACCGGCACATGAAGATCCGGGGCAGCTGGGGCAACGACGACTTCGCCTCGATGGCGGAGGCGGTCACGCGCTGGTTCTCGCGCCGGGTGGAGGAGGAACAGCCCATCCCCGAGCTGTGCGTGATCGACGGCGGAAAGGGGCAGCTCAACGCCGCGCTGGCCGCCCTCGAGGAGATCGACCTCGGCGACGTCCACGTCATCTCCCTCGCGAAGAGGGAGGAGGAGGTGTTCCTGCCCGGGCGGTCCGAGCCGGTCCGCATCGACCGTCGCGAGCGGGCGCTGCAGCTCCTCCAGCGCATCCGCAACGAGGCGCACCGTTTCGCCGTGTCGTACAATCGGAAGCTCCGCCGCAAGCGGACCATCCGGAGCGACCTTGCCGACATTCCGGGCGTCGGACCTCGACGTCAGCAGTCGCTCCTGTCACGATTCGGGTCGCTGAAGGGCGTCCGGGAGGCGACCGAGGAGGAGATCGCGCGCATCCCCGGATTCAGTCGCGTCCTCGCAGCCCGCATCCGTACCTATCTGGGAGATCACGCGTGAGACACGGAGACCCGACATGAGCGTCCGCACACGGTTCGCGCCGAGTCCGACCGGGCGTCTGCACCTCGGCAACGTGCGCACGGCCATCTTCAACTGGCTCTTCGCCCGGCATCACGACGGGGCGTTCGTGCTGCGCATCGAGGACACCGACCTCGAGCGGAACGTCGAGGGGGCCGAGGAGGGGCTGCTCGAGGACCTGCGCTGGCTCGGCCTCGACTGGGACGAAGGTCCGGACATCGGGGGGCCGCACGGCCCGTATCGGCAAAGCGAACGGGGTGAGCTCCATCGCGCTCACGCACGGCAGCTGTGGATCTCGGGGCGCGCCTATCCGTGCTTCTGCTCCGAGGAGGAGGCGACGGGAGAGGACCGCCGCTATCCCGGCACCTGCCGCGCGATCGACCCGGGCGAGGCGCAGCGGCGGGTGGACGCGGACGAGGCGCACGTGCTCCGCCTCCGCACCCCCGACGCAGGGGAGGTCGAGGTGCTGGATCAGGTGCGTGGCCCCATCACCTTTCCCGCCAGTGACATCGACGACTTCGTGATCATCCGGTCGGACGGACGCACGACGTACAACTTCGGCGTCGTGGTCGACGACCTGCTGATGCGGATCTCGCACGTGATCCGGGGCGCGGGCCACCTGTCGAACACCCCGAAGCAGCAGCTCATCTGGGAGGCCCTCGACGCGGCGCCGCCGGCGTTCGCGCACCTCCCGGACGTGCTCTCGCCCGACGGAGGGAAGCTCTCGAAGCGATCCGGAGCGGCCGCCGTGGCCGATCTGCGAGCGGAAGGCGCCCTCCCGGAGGCGGTCGTCAACTACCTCTCGCTGCTCGGCTGGTCGCACCCGGAGGAGCGGGAGGTGCTCACGGTCGACGAACTCGTCGCCGCCGTGGATCTCGACCGCGTGGGCGCGTCCGACACCGCCTTCGACCCCGAGAAGATGCGGTGGGTGGGCCAGCAGCACATGAGTGCGCTGGACGACGGGGCATATCTCGCGTCCGCGCTGCCGGTGCTGAGCGAGGCGGGCCTCGAGGTCGACCGGGCGCGATGGGTCGCCGAGACCCTTCGGAATCGCCTGGCCACATTCGGAGAGATTCGACCGCAACTGACGTACCTGACGATTTCCGACGACGCCCGGCGGGCCGCATTCCGGGCCGGGATCGTGGAGGAGGGACTCGCCGTGAACGCCGAGACGATCCTCCTGGAGGCTCACCGCCGGGTAGAGGGCGTCGATCCCTGGCAGCCGAGCGCCGTGAAGGACATGCTTCGCGAAACCGGACAATCCGCCGAGGTTCGGGGTAGGGAACTGTACGTCCCGCTCAGGCTGGCGTGGACCGGAGAAGCCCACGGCCCGGATCTTGCGACGCTTGTCGCTTCGCTGGGCCGGGCCGAAGCCGCTCGCAGACTGCGTGACACGCTGAATTACTGATACCCCGTCACGTTGACCCGGGCGCGCATTACGGCCTATCTTGGCATGCTGTCGCGTTTTCGAACCATGTTTGGAGGAATATCGAGATGAAGGTCCGGAAAGGACTGCTGTTCGCCGCGAGTCTGCTGTTCATTGGCACCGGGTGCGCTTCGGGTGGCGGCGGTGGAACCCCCGCGTCCGGACCGGGACCCTCGGGTCCCGCCCCGGCAAGCTCGTCGGCTGCGGACGGAGAGCGGGAGCGGAGCGATCAGTTCACGGGCGCCGCCGAGGAGTACCTCGACGACGGGTTCGCTCAGGAGACGATCGGCAACCAGCAGGCTGCGGATCAGGCGTTCACCGAAGCCCTCGCTCAGGCCCGCCTCGCGGTCGAGAACGACCCGACCAACCCGAAGGCCCATCTGTTGCTCGGCCAGGCGGCGGTAGAGAACGAGGAGTGGGATCTTGCCGCCGAGGCGTATGCCGAAGCCCTCGAGCTTCGGCCCGCGTACCTCGAGGAGAGGCGAGCGGAGCGTGAGCAGATGTGGATTCAGCTCTACAACGAGGGCGCACCGCTGATCAATGAGGGAGATTACCAGACTGCGATTGCGATCTTCGGTGCCGCTGATGCGGTCTACTCGGAGCGTCCCGAGATCAAGATTCTTCTCGGGCAGTTGCTCGCCCAAGAGCAGGAATTCGACCGGGCAATCGAACTTCAAGAGGAAGCGCGGGCGATTATTGAGAGTCCGCGCATTGAGGAGGTCGATTCTGCTACTGCCGCGAGTTGGATGGAGGAGGCCGAGGACATCGACCCTAGGGTTGCTCAATGGATGCTTCTGTCTGAGCGCTACGTGGACGCGATTCCGGTCCTTGAGTCGCTAGTGGCAGACCACCCTTCGAACCTCCAGTACGTCTTCAGTCTCGCTGGTGCCTTCGGACAGACTGAACAGGCGGACGAGGCAGTGGCTCTCTACGAAGAGGTCGCAACGCGTTCGGGTCTGTCGCCGAATGACTTCGTTAGAATTGGCTTGGGACTCTATGGACTAGACGAGTTCTTGACTGCTGCTGACGTCTTCTCCCAAGCCATTGAACTTTCTCGATATAGTCGAGACGCCTACGAATTCGGCGCGATTTCCTTGCTACAGATTGAGCAGCAAGATTCCGTCGGACTCGATGAGGAGGAGCTTGATCAACTCTTGGAGTTTGCAGAAGGCTGGGTCCGACTCGATCCGAACAGTACGCAAGCTCATTCAGCAC
>DATFJS010000215.1:0-2354 GCA_035269045.1 Longimicrobiales bacterium
GATCGAGCGTGGTGATGTCCGTGCCCACCGCCGGGGGACGGATGCGGCCGTCGCCGTCCCGCACGAGCGGCACCGCCTGCCGATATCCGTCCGTCCCGGCCGGCTCGACTCCATACCGCGCGAGTTCGGTCTCGAGCACGCGCACCGCCCGGAGTTCGCCCTCGGTGCCCGCCCGGCGACCCAGCATGGAGTCGGCCGCGAGCGCCTCGAGCAGCGCCTGCACCCGCTCGACGCGGGGTGGCTCCTCGGCGGTCGTGTCGATGGGGGGCGGCTCGGCACGACCCCCGCAGGCCGCGGCGAAGAGAAGGACGGTGAGGGTCGAGGTACGGTGGGTCATGATCGAAGCGCCTTCGGATGACGGGGACGAACCGGGACGTCGGGCCTGCACGTTGGCCGTGGACGTTGGCCCTGGATCGGGGAAGAGTAGGGGGAGCCTGCTCCGCCGGACAGCACCCGTGACCGGACAGCACCCGTGCGCCCCGCGGCGTGGCCCGGTAGGTTCTCCCCCGGACCGTGGGCCCCCAGCGGGCCCCCTCACCATCCGCGTCACCCTCCCCGGACATGGCCACGACCCTCCGCGAACGTCTCCGCACCCCGAAGATTCTCGTACTCCTCGGGCTCGTCCTGCTCGCAGCCTGCGATACCTCCGCACCCCCGGCCTCCGAAGATTCCGATCTGGCACGCTGGGAAGCGCGGGCCGAGCGGGTCGAGATCGTCCGGGACGACTGGGGCGTGCCGCACATCTACGCGCCGACGGACGCGGACGCCGTCTTCGGGCTCATGTACACCCAGGCGGAGGACGACTTCAACCGGGTCGAGACGAACTTCCTCACCTCCCTGGGACGCATGGCGGAGGCCGAGGGGGAGAGCCGGATCTGGCAGGACCTGCGGATGCGCCTCTTCATCGACCCCGTCGAGCTGCAGGGCATGTACGCGGAGAGTCCCCAGTGGCTGCGGGACCTGATGGATGGCTGGGCCGACGGGCTCAACTACTACCTGCACACCCACCCCGAGACCGAGCCGATGGTGCTGGACCGGTTCGAGCCCTGGATGGCGCTGTCGTTCAGCGAGGGATCGATCGGGGGAGACATCGAGCGGGTGAGCCTCGGCAGGCTGGAGGACTTCTACGGAGATTCGGAGGCGTCGCTGCAGCGGGCCGCCGAGATGGCCGACGACGCAGCGGACGACGCGGTCGTCCAGCGGTCCCGCATGGCCATGGCGTCGCCTGCCGGTTCGTCCGGAGCCACATGGTCTTCGGGACTGGAGAAGCCCGACCCCTACCTCGAGCCCGTCGGCTCCAACGGCATCGCGATCGCGCCCGAGAAGACGGTCGACGGAAACGCACTCCTGCTGATCAACCCGCACACCTCCTTCTTCTTCCGGCATGAGGCCCACGTCGTCAGCGACGAGGGTCTGAACGCGTACGGGGCGCTCACCTGGGGACAGTTCTTCGTCTACCAGGGCTTCAACGAGACCGCCGGCTGGATGCACACCTCGAGCTCGGTCGACAACATCGACGAATTCGCGGAGGACATCGTCGAGCAGGACGATGGCCTGTACTACCGCTACGGTGACGAGCTGCGCCCCGTGGAGACGGAGGAGACCACGGTAAGCTACGTGACCGAGGACGGCTCGATGGCCGAGCGTACCTTCACCACCTACCGGACGCACCACGGCCCGATCGTGCGCGAGACGGAGGACGGGCGCTGGGTCGCGACGGCGCTGATGGAGGAGCCGATGCGCGCGCTCATCCAGTCCTACTCGCGGACCAAGGCCGCGAATCTCGACGAATATCTCGAGGTGATGGAGACGCACACCAACTCCTCGAACAACACGCTGTTCGCGGACGCCGAGGGCAACGTCGCCTACCTGCACTCCAACTTCGTGCCGGTGCGCGACACGCGGTTCGACTACTCGAACCCCGTGGACGGTTCGGACCCGGCGACGGACTGGAACGGCGTCCACACCCTCGAGGAGTCGCCCAATTCGATCAACCCGTCGACCGGCTTCGCCTTCTGCAGCAACAACTGGCCGTACTCGGCATCGGGCGAGGCGAGTCCGGATCCCGAGAACTTCCCGGCCTACATGGACCGCGGGAGCGAGAACTACCGGGGTGTCCACGCGCTCCGGGTGCTGCCGGGCAGGACCGACTTCACCCTCGACGGGCTGGTGGAGACGGCGTACTCGACGCAGATGCCGTACTTCGACGAGAACCTGCCGGCGCTGTTCGCTGCGTACGACGCGATGCCGGCCGGCGCGGAGAAGGACGAGCTGACGTCCGCGATCGAGATGCTGCGCGGATGGGACATGCGGTGGGGCGTGGAGTCGATCCCGACGTCGATCGGGGTCTACTG
>DATFJS010000216.1:0-12549 GCA_035269045.1 Longimicrobiales bacterium
CGAAGCGCATCGGTCGCGCAGCGACCGCGCGAACTCCCCACCCCGAAGCCGGGTGCGCCCTGGGCAGCGCGTGCCGAAGGCGACGTCGGAGCGCAAGCCCCCGAAGCGCATCGGTCGCGCAGCGACCGCGCGGAGCCAAGCGAAGGGGGCTCGCGCTCCGACGTCGCCGCCGCCCGCCTGCCCCAGAACGAACGAAGGCCCGCCCCGGCGAACCGGAGCGGGCCTCGTTCAGTCCAGTTGGACCGCGTCGATCAGAAGTCGCCGCGCGTCCCCTGAAGACCGGTCTCGTACGGCTGCCAGATGCCCGGCCGTACCGGCACGTAGAGCATCTCGAACGGCCGCTCGGCGTTCCGCATCGAGAAGAGCGGTACACCCTGGAACTCGCCCACACGCATGATCTGGTTACATGTCATCTGGGTCTCGTTCCCCGACTTGTCGTACGAGTTCTCCTCGAACATCACCGACTCGTCGTTCTCGAACCAGCCGCGACTGTCGGCGTAGGTGCCGGCGAACACGACGCCCGGACGGAGCGTCTCGATGGAGACACGCGCCGGACCGACGAGGGTGTCACCCTGCGCCGTCATGAGCACCTGAACGTTCTGACCCGTCGCCAGGCAGATGTTCGCGGGCGAGCCCGTCGGAAGAGCCGGCTCGACTTCACGCGTCACGACGACCGTATCCGGTGCCGGGGCGGGAAGCTGAACCGTGTCCGGAGCGATGCGGTCGAGCAGCTGGTTGCCGCACAGCAGGCCACCACCGGGGCAGACGTTCGTCGAGACCAGGAAGCCCACCTTCCGGCTCCGGAAGATCGAGACGTTGCTGCCATGGTTGAGCCCGAGCACGTGGGCACCGACACGGACACCCTTCACGTCGAGCTGAACACCGGTGTTCATGTCGAACCCGTTCCACTCACCCACGAGGTGGAGGAGCGTGTTGTCGGTCAGACCGAGCGCCCAGGAGGCACCCGAGAACCAGCCGTCGGAGTCCGTATTGGTGTACCAGTCGAACTCACCGCCCTCCTTGAAGAGGCCGTTTCCGTACCCGAGCGAGAACGTCACGTCGTTGTCGGGAAGGAACGATACCTGCGGGCCGGGCACGTTGATCGTACCGACACCGTAGACCGTCAGCTCCGAATCGAAGTTGTCGATCGAGCCGTCGTAGTCACCGCGGACGGTGAAATCGGCGAACCCGAGTCGGTTCGGCTGGTAATCGAGGCCCTGCGGATAATCCGGAGCGTCCATGTAGCGGACACCGGCCGCGAGACCCAGGCCGCCGGTCGCTGCCGGCTTCAGCACGGCGAGTCGGCCGAAGTAGCCGAACATCGTGCCACCGTTCGCCTCGTCGTTGGTCTGCTGGAGCGTCGCTCCGATCTCGAGCCGGTTGAACAGCCCGATCGCGAGAGCGATGTCCTGGTAGTAATCCTCCTGATCCTGCGGGCCGAATCCAGCGACCGCGCCGGATGTCGGATTAATCTCGAGCTGGTTCGGCGTTTCGTTGGCGAACCAGCCGGAGTAGGTACCCTGAATGGCCAGGTGGGGAAGGACGCTCGCGGACGGCACGTCGAGATAGCCGGATCCGAAGCGGAGCGTGCTGGGCATGGTGGTCTGTGCGGATGCCACCTGGGCGGACAGCGCCATGACAAGCGCCGCGCTCAGGAGACCCGCAGTCCACCGGGAGTGCCGAGCCTTCATCAATCAATGCCTCCGTCAAGCGGAAGTAGGGAAGTTCGACTTCATCTTCGTAGTACATCGGGGAAAACCCGAATCCATTCGGAAAATAATGGAAGATTCATGCCAACCGTACCATCCCGGCTCAATCCGACCGCCACGCAGCCAGAATCTCCGCTACGCGCCGTACAGAAGCCGTATCCACGTCGTGGTGGGTGACCGCACGGATTCGCCCATCCCCGAACGACAACATCAAGATTCCGTGTCTTTCGAGATAATTCAACAGATTTCGGAGGTCCGGACCCCCCTCTTCGGAAGAGGCCATCACCACGTTCGTGGCGGGCTTCGGCGCCCGAATGCCCGGGACGGCGTTCAGCGCGGTCGCGAGGGAACGGGCGTTTTCGTGGTCCTCGACGAGCCGTCCTCGATGGTGCTCGAGCGCATACAGCCCCGCCGCGGCCAGAATCCCGGACTGTCGCATTGCGCCGCCGAATCGACGTCGTACCCGCCAGGCGCGTTCGATCACGTCGGTGGAACCGGCGAGAAGCGAGCCTACCGGTGCGCCCAGGCCCTTGCTGAGGCACACCATCACGGTGTCCACGGAACGGGTGAAGTCCCGGAGAGGGCGCCCGGACGCCGCGGCGGCGTGCCAGAGGCGGGCGCCGTCCAGATGAACCGCGAGTCCTCGCGCGCGCGCGACCTCCGCCGCCGCGTCCGTATCCTCGGGGGAGACCACCTCACCCCCCGAAGCCAGATGCGTGTTCTCGAGACAGAGCATCGAGGTCCGGGGCATGTAGCGGGAGTCGGGTCGAATCGTCGACGCGACGTCGTCGGGCGACACCACGCCGTTCCGCCCCGCTACGGGCCGGAGCTGCAGACCCGACAATGCGGCCGCGGCCCCCTCCTCCCAATGCAGAACGTGCGCGCCGGCCTCGACGATCACCTCGGACCCGCGCGCACCCTGCGTGGCCAGGGCGGTCTGATTCGCCATGGTGCCGGAGGGGAAGAAGAGCGCCGCCTCCTTGCCGAGCAGGTCGGCCACGCGCTCCTGGAGCCGCTGGACGGTCGGGTCGTCGCCGAACAGGTCGTCTCCGACCTCCGCCTCGGCGATCGCTCTCCGCATGGCCGTACCCGGGCGCGTGACGGTGTCGCTCCGGAGGTCGACGATGGCGTCGACCTCTCGACCCGCGCCGGTTTCCGCCATCGAACCTCCCTCAGTCCCGATCGATCCTGGTTTCGACCGACCGGAGGCGGCGCGCGATCGTGATGATCCAGCCGAGGATCAACGCCCACCCGATCGCGTAGGCGACGAACACGAACAGATACGGCCGGCCGAGGCGCTGAGCCCCCAGGTCCGCCGACTGCGCCGCGAGCGCGTCCGGGATGAAGGAGGCGAGCAGCGCCGTCGTGGCGACCACGGACAGTCTCATGAGGAGTCGACGCATCATGCCGATTCCCGAAGTTCGAGGGTGTGACGGGCACGTTCGACACCGTAGCGGAGTGTCATGAGCCCGAAGAAGAGAAGCGTGAACGAGAGCAGACCGATCATCAGCGTCGTGAGCATGTCGCCGTCGAGCGTGGGGCCGTCCGGCTTGAGCACGACCGGATCCGGGTGGAGCGACCGGAACCAGTAGACGCTCATGTGGATCAGCGGGATGTTGATCGCGCCCACGATCCCGACCACCGCCGCGAAGCGCTTCCCGCGCTCCGGCGAGTCGGTCGCGTTCCGGACCATCATGTAGCCGAGATAGATGAAGCCCAGCAGGAGCGTGAGCGTGAGTCGCGGTTCCCACGTCCAGTAGGTGCCCCACGCGATCTTGCCCCAGAGCGGACCCGACGTGAGCACGATGGCCGTGAACACCATGCCGCCTTCTGCGGCGGCCAAAGCGGCCATGTCGGCGCGCTCGTCTCCGAGCCAGAGGTAGACGGCACTCGCGAAGGCGACGATCCCGAACGCCATGAACGCCACCCAGGCGGACGGGACGTGGAGGTAGAAGATCCGCTGGATGACGCCCTGCCGTGCCTCCGTGGGCACCCAGAAGAACACCATCCAGAGCGTGGCGACGCTGCCCGTCACCCCGAGGACCGCGAGTCCGATCCCGAGCCATCCCGTTCGTGCCTTCACCTACTCCTCCACGATCTGTCCGAAGAGAGCCGCCCCGGCACCGAGCGCGAGCACGGCGAAGGCGGCGAGCATGCGTCCCTGCCCCGCGACCTCCGCCACGGGACGTCCCGCGAGAAGTCGACCGGACGCCGACGCGCCGTAAACTACCATCGGCACGAGCAGCGGAAAAAGGAGGATCGGCAGAAGACTCTCACCGAGCGTCGTGGACGCGGTGAGCGCACCGAACAGCGTGGCGAGGGCCACGAACCCGAGGGCGCCCGCTCCGAGGACCAGGAGAAGCGTGCCCGGGTGGTTGCCGTAGTCGAGCCGGAAGAAGAGGCCGAACACCCCCAGCGTGAGCAGGACGATCCCGAACACGAGGATGAAGTTCGCCACGACCTTGCCGATGTAGATGGCGTCGCGGGGCGCCGGTGTGAGCAGCAGGCCGGACATCGCGCCGTCCTCCTTCTCGATGGCGAAGGTGCGGCCGACACCGATCAGGCCCGACAGGATCAGGGTGATCCACGTGAGCCCGGAGGCGATGTCCTGCGGCCGGACGAGCGCCTGGTCGATCGAGAAGTTGAACAGGACGCCCACGAGGACCACGAAGCCCGCCATCGTGAAGCTCCGGGAACGGGTCCGGAATTCGATCCGGAGGTCCTTCCCCGCCACCGCGGCCACCACGGAGAGCCAGCCGGGGACCGCCCGTTCGTCGCTCACGCGGGACTCCCCGAGGCCGTGGCGGCCAGCCCGGTCTCCGCGGCGTCCACGATGCCGTGATACCGTTCCGCGAATCCGTCCACCTCGAAGTCCGATGCGGGTGCGTCGAGGCGCACGCTGCCACGCACCAGAAGCAGGACGTGGTCGGCGAGCGCCAGACCCTCCCCCAGCGCGTGCGTCACGAGCACGACGGTGCGGCGTCCGTCCCGCAGGGTGCGGAGCACGCCCTCCAGCAGCCGTGCCGCGTGCGAATCGAGGCCGGTGAAGGGTTCGTCCAGAAGCACCACGTCGGGATCGTGGAGGAGCGTTCGAGCCAGAGCGAGCCGCTGACGCATGCCGCGCGAGAATCCGGACACCCGATCCTCCGCCCGCGACAGCAGGTCCACCCGCTCCAGAGCGGCGTCGAGGTCGGGGGCCTCGAGTCCGTGCATCCGGGCGTGGAACGCGAGGTTCTCGCGAGCCCCGAGCGGGGCGTACAGGTGCGTCGCGTGGGAGAGCACACCGATGCGCGACCGCCAGTCGGCCGAGCGTGGATCGAGCTTCTCACCGCGCCACGACACGGAGCCCGCGGTCGGGCGGAGACTGCCCGCGAGGATCCGCAGGAGGGTGGACTTCCCCGCCCCGTTCGGACCGAATACGGTGGTGATCAGGCCCGCCGGGAGAGACGCGTCCACGTCCCGCAGGGCCACATGCGTACCGAAGCGGCGCCGAAGGGCGTGCAGGCCCAGTCCCTCCGACGAGGGCCGGGAGGTGTCGTCGGTCACGCCGATGGAGAACCGGAGAGGTGCAGGGCCTCCCCGCACGACGCACAGAAGCGCGAGCCGGGCGGATTGCCGTGACCGCAGCCGGTGCAGGTGGTGCCGGTCCGGAGGCCCGCCCGGACCGCAGCGATCTCGGCCTCGATCATCTCTCGCGTCCCCGCGTCGGCGGCCCCCGGACCACCGTTCTTCTCGGCCTCGACCGCCTTCATCGCCTCGAGCGCTTCTGCCTGGAGCTCGGCCCGCAGTTCGAGGTAGTCGACCTCGTTGAGCTTGCCCATCTGGTAGTCGTACTCGGCGTCGCGCAGTGCCAGGAGGCGCACTCTGCGTGTGGCCTCCGCTTCCGACATCTCGTCGTTCGTTCGTTCGAGCGAAGCGGTACTTCCCCGGACCAGCGGCTCGAGGACGACGATCGCCACGCCGATGATCACCAGCATGCCGAGGGCGAGCAGCACGTCAGTCTCCGGTGGGGGCCGGCTCTGCAGTGCCCGTCGCCGGGCGCGATGCCGGCGCGGGCGTCGGAGCACCCCCGGGCCACATTCCGATCAGCGCACCGATCGTGAGCACGAAAGCCGAGGCCCAGATCCAGCTCACGAGCGGCTTGACCATGAAGGTGAACGTCGCGGTCTGAGCGGTCGGATCGTTGATCCGCATCTGCACGGCTCGCGTGTTCACGTCGGCCAGCGTGATGTACAGGTCCTCGACGGCGGTCGAGCGGATCGCGACCTCGGTGGAGGTGGAACGGTCCGGCCGGATGTACTCGCGCTTCTCGGTCGTCATCGGGGGCAGCGGCTTCCCGTCCTTCTCGACGGTCACGAGAGCCACGGCCTGCCAGGCGAGGTTGTCCTCCCGGTCGTTGAAGTTCGTCGAGAGGCCCTCGTAGGTCATCGTGTAGGTCGAGCCGAGCGGCGACGTGATCTGGGCCGACTCACCCGGATCGAGCGTCTGCCGGATCTCCTGATACCACGGGGCCGTCGCGAAGGCCGTGAACATCACGACGATCGCCACGTGCACGATGTAGCCGCCCCACCGACGACGGTTGCGCATGACCAGGTGCCAGAACGCGCGAAGGAGGCCCTCCCCCTCGATGCGGGCCCGCGCCTTGGTCCCCTTCCAGAACTCGGTGCCGATCACCCAGAGCACGAAGGCTCCGATTCCGAAGGTCATGACCGACAGGCCCACCCGGGCGCCGGCGAGCCAGAGTCCGGCGGCCGTGGCCAGACCGACCGCGGTCGGCACCAGGAAGTTGCGCTGAAGATTCTTCTTCGAGGCGCGGCGCCACGCGATCACCGGACCAACGCCCATGAGGAAGAGGATCGCGATCCCGAACGGCACGTTGACCTTGTTGAAGAACGCCGGGCCGACCGAGATCTCCTGCCCCATGAAGCCCTCGGACAGCAGGGGAAGGAGCGTGCCCCACATCACGGCGAACGCCGTCGCGATGAGGATCAGGTTGTTGAACAGGAAGGCCGACTCGCGCGAGATGAACGACTCGATCTGGTTCGCGCTCTTCAGCTGCGGCAGACGGTAGATGATCAGCACCGTCACGAGGGCCATGATCGAGCCCATGAAGCCGAGGAAGATGAAGGCGATCTTGGTGTTCTCGGCGAAGGTGTGCACCGACTCGATCAGGCCGGACCGGGTCAGGAAGGTCGCGAAGATGGTCAGCAGGAAGGTGGCGAGCACCAGTCCCATGTTCCACACCTTCAGCATGCCGCGCGTCTCCTGGATCTGCACCGAATGCAGGAAGGCGGTCGCGGTCAGCCAGGGGAGCAGCGACGCGTTCTCCACGGGGTCCCAGAACCAGTAGCCACCCCAGCCCAGCTCCTCGTACGCCCACCGCATCCCGAACACGATTCCGTTCGACAGGAAGAACCACGAGAGGAGGATCCACTTGCGGGTGACCACGATCCACCGGGAATCGAGTCGCCCGCTGAGAAGCGCCGCCATCGCGAAGGCGAAGGGGATCGTGAACGCCGTGAACCCGAGGTAGAGCGTCGGCGGATGGATCGTCATCCAGTAGTTCTGGAGCTGCGGATTCAGACCCTGTCCGTCGATCGGCGTGAAGCCGAGACGGGCGTAGGGATTCACGTCCGCGAACAGCAGAACGACCAGGAAGAAGATCTGCAGCACCATGAGGGTGCCGACGACGTACGGCATGAACTCTCGGTTCTTGGTCCGATTGGACCAGACCGCGAGCGCGGAGAACCCGCACATCAGCAGCAGCCAGAAGAGCAGCGATCCGGTCTGGCCGGCCCAGAGGCCCGAGACCTTGTAGAACGTCGGAAGATCCAGGCTCGAATACGACGCGACGTAGGTGTATTCGAACCGGTCGTTCAGGAAGGTGTCGACGATCCCGAGGCTGGCCAGCGTGATGAGGGCCAGGGCCGCGTAGACCGTACGCTCGGCCGACAGGACCAGGTCACCGCGGTTCTGTCGCCCGCCGATGAATGCGAGGGATGCGCCCCAGATCGCGACGGGAAGCGAGACCCAGAGCGCAAGCTCTCCAATGATGTTCATTCGGTCGTGCCCGTTACGTGGTGGCGGGTTCGTCCGCGCGCTCGAAACTCTCCGGCGCTGCTTCGTAGCGACTCCCGCACTTGGTCAGCAGAAGCGTGGCCTCGAACACCCCGTTCTCGTCGTATCGCCCCTCGAGAACCGTCTCGGTGAGCATGTCGGGGGCGTCGTTGAAGGTGTCCGGCAGCACGCCGGTGTAGAGCACCTCCATCGTGACGGACGGATCTTCACGATCGTGCACCACGAAGTGATGCTCGAGCTCGCCCTCGCCCTGCTCGTACGACTCCGGCACGAGGATGGCGCCGACCCGGACGCCGACCTGACGGAACGACGGATCCGCTTCGATCCGCGCATCGTACTCGGACGGGGTCAGGAAGTAGGTCATGGTGTCGGAGACGCCCGTCCACACCAGATAGGTGACGACGGCGGCGACGCCGACGAGGCCGATCATGAAACGACTGTTGCTTCCCATGGATAGATCCCTGTGTGATCCGTTGCGGGGACGCTGTCCGGACGGCCGGAAGACCGCCCTGTCGATGGGTGATACCACCGATCGACGTCTCAACTTCCCTAGTGTGAAAGGCCGACGCAAGGCGGGGGGTTCCCACGTGATCGGTCCTATTCCTCCGAGTTATCTCCCGCGGAAGCCGCAGCCCAGCGACGCGTCGCCTCGACGGCGCGATTCCAGGCGGATCTGTCGATGCTCGCGGCGAGTTCACGATCGCCGGGCTCGAACCGTTCGGCGTCGCCTGCCGCCGCCAGGAAGGCCTCCGCATCCGACCAGACGCCGAGCTGGACGCCTGCGAGGCCCGCTGCTCCCAGCGCCGTCGTCTCGACCATGGCGGGTCGCCGCACCGGCCGGCCCAGCACCTCCGCCTGGAATCGCATGAGCCAGTCGTTGGCGCTCGCGCCTCCATCCACCCGCAGCTCGGCGAGTTCGATTCCGGCATCGGCCTGCATCGCCTCCAGCACCTCGGCACTCCGGTACGCCATCGACTCGAGGGCGGCTCGCACGAGATGCGCACGGGTCGTCCCGCGTGTCAGGCCGGTGATCGTGCCGCGCGCCTCCGCGTCCCAATGGGGGGCCCCCAGGCCCACGAACGCCGGAACGAAGCTCACCCCGTCGGTCGACGCCACGGATGCTGCCAGCACCTCGGTCTCGGCCGAGCTCTCGATGAGCCCGAGGCCGTCGCGCAGCCACTGGATCGCCGCGCCGGCGACGAAGACGCTGCCCTCCAGCGCGTAGCCGGCCGAGCCGTCCGCCGCGCACGCGATCGTCGAAAGCAGCCCGTGCTGCGAGATCCGCGGCTCCTCTGCACCCGTGTACATCAGGAGGAAGGCGCCGGTCCCGTAGGTGTTCTTGGCGAGTCCGGGATTCCAGCACCCCTGCCCGAAGAGGGCGGCCTGCTGATCCCCCGCCACGCCGGCGATCGGCAGCTCCCGTCCGAAGACCTCCGCCGTGGCGGTGCCGAAGTCTCCCGAACTGCGGCGCACTTCCGGAAGGACGTGCAGCGGGACCTGCAGCAGCGCCGCCATCTCCGGGCTCCAGGCCCGCGCTCGCAGGTCGAACAGCAGCGTCCGCGACGCATTGGTCGGGTCCGTCGCGTGGACCGCGCCCCCGGTGAGCCGCGCGATCAGCCATGCGTCGATGGTCCCGACCGCGAGGTCGCCCTCCTCGGCCCGGACACGGATGTCGGGGTGCTCCCGCATCAACCAGGTGAGCTTGGTGCCGCTGAAGTAGGGATCGAGCACGAGCCCCGTCCGGGCACGGACATCCGCCTCGTGCCCACCCTTTCTGAGGCTCTCGCAGATGCCCGCCGTGCGCCGATCCTGCCACACGATCGCGCGGTGGACCGGCTCGAGGGTCGCGCGGTCCCAGACCACGACGGTCTCGCGCTGGTTGGTGATCCCGATACCCACCACGTCGATTCCATCGGGCACGGATTCCAGGGCGTCCCGGCCCATGGCCCGCGTGACCTGCCAGATCTCCTCTGCGTCGTGCTCCACCCACCCCGGACGCGGAAAGTGCTGGGTGAACTCGGAGTAGGCCCGTGCATGGACGTGGCCGTCCGACCCGACCACGAGCGCGGTGCCCCCGGTGGTTCCCTGATCGAGTGACAGGATCGCCTTCATCCATCCCCCCGGTGTTCACGGTCTGGGTCGACGGCCGTCGCGTCGGGCAGCCACCCATCGGCGAAGGCCCACCGCAACCCGGCCCGCTCCAGCAGTCGCACCAGCGCGACGACGGGCAGGCCCACGACGGCAGTGTAGTCGCCCTCGATGCGGTCCACCAAGGTCGACCCCAGCCCCTGGATGCCGTATGCACCCGCCTTGTCGAGTGGTTCGCCCGTGGCGACGTATCGGTCGACGGTGCGGGCGTCCAGCTCGCGAAGATGCACCCGGGTGGCGACGACGTCGACGTCGGCCGGTGCGCCGGGCCGGAGCAGGGCGATCGAGGACAGGACCAGGTGGCTTCGACCGGCGAGGCGGCCGAGCATGCGCCGGGCGTCGCGCCCGTCACGGGGCTTCCCGAGAGATTCGCCGTCGAGCACGACCTCCGTATCGCCGGCGAGCAGCCACGCCTCCCGGTGGCGCGTGCGGACCGCCTGTGCCTTCTCGACCGCGAGTCGGGCGACGCGTGCCCCGGCCGTCTCGCCCGCGACGAAGGACTCGTCGATCTCCGACGGGTCGATCTCGTGGGGCAGTCCGAGTCCGGTGAGGAGCTCCGTCCGTCGTGGCGATCCGGATGCGAGCACGATGACGGGGAATCGTGCGCCCCCGTCGGGCGTCGCGGAGCCGACCGGGCCGGTCACTTGTCGAGGGTGAGCGTGACCGGGCCGTCGTTCACCAGCGCCACGCTCATCTCGGCACCGAAGATACCGGCCTCGACCCGTGCCGGAGCGAGCTCGCGCAGATGCGCGAGAAATCGCTCGTACAGGGGGACTGCGTGATCCGGATGTGCGGCGTGCACGAAGCTCGGCCGCCGACCCTTGCGCGCGTCTCCATAGAGCGTGAACTGACTCACGACCAGAAGATCTCCGGCAACGTCCTCGAGCGAGAGGTTCATCTTTCCGTCGGCGTCGTTGAAGACCCTGAGCCCGACCACCTTCTCCGCCATCCACCGCACCTCGTCTTCCCCGTCGTCGTCCGTGAAGCCGACCAGGAGGAGGTGACCCGTACCGATCCTCCCGACGATCTTTCCTCCGACCTCGACCGACGCCTCGGTCACACGCTGCAGAACGACCCTCATCGCACCGGCGCGCGTCCGGTGCGACAGGTCGACGCCGGGGGCGGGGGCTTCACCGGTGGAATCATTCGACCGTGACGGACTTCGCGAGATTCCGGGGCTGGTCCACGTCGCAGCCCCGCATCACGGCGATGTGGTAGGCGAGGATCTGGAGAGGGATCGTCGAAAGCACGGGCAGCAGCTGGGGAATCGTCTGCGGGATCCGGAGGCGGTGTGCGACCCGGCCGTCCAGTTCGTGTGCGTCGTCGCTCACCACGGCGGTCACCCGGCCCTTCCGCGCCTTCACCTCCTCGATGTTGCTCACGACCTTGCCGAACACCGCATCCCGCGGCGCGAGAACGACCACCGGCATCTTCTCGTCGATCAGCGCGATGGGTCCGTGCTTCATCTCCGCCGCCGGGTAGCCTTCCGCGTGGATGTAGCTCACTTCCTTCAGCTTGAGCGCACCCTCGAGCGCGACCGGGAACTGGTAGCCACGTCCGAGATAGAGGAAGTTGGACGCGTCCACGAACTCGCGGGCGAGTTCTTCGATGTCGTCGGCCTCGTCGAGGATCTCCTGGACCTGACCCGGGAGCGCCTCGAGGGCCGCCACGACGCTCCGACCGTCGAGCACGGACATCGAGCGACGGCGGCCGAGGTACAGGGCCACCAGCGTGAGCGCGACGATCTGACTGGTGAACGCCTTGGTCGAGGCGACGCCGATCTCGGGCCCGGCGTGCAGGTACACCCCGAAGTCGGTCTCACGCGCGATGGTCGAGCCGACCGCATTGACGATGCCCATCGTCCGCGCACCTCGCTTCTTCGCCTCGCGCAGCGCGGCGAGCGTGTCGGCCGTCTCCCCGGACTGGCTGATCGCGATGACCAGCGTGTTGTCCTCGATGACCGGGTTCCGGTAGCGGAACTCCGAAGCGTACTGGACCTCCACGGGAATGCGCGCGAAGTCCTCGAGCAGGTATTCACCCAGGAGGGCCGCGTGCCAGCTCGTCCCGCATGCGGTGATGACGATGCGCTCCACCTCCGCCAGGTCCGAGTCGGACAGCGTGATGCCGCCGAGTCGCGCGTCCCCCTCCTCCTGCAGCAGCCGACCCCGCATGACGTCCCGGAGGGAGCTGGGCTGCTCCATGATCTCCTTGAGCATGAAGTGCTCGTAGCCTCCCTTCTCGATCGCCTCGAGGTCCCACGAGACCCGGTGGAGCCCACGATCGACGGGACCGCGCTCGAGGTGGTGAACCTCGTATCCGTCCCGCGTCAGGACCGCGTAGTCGCCGTCGTCGAGATACACGACGTCGCGCGTGACCGCGATCACCGCAGCGGCGTCGGACCCGGCCATGAGCTCGCCGTCCTCGCCCACTCCGATCAGCAGCGGACTCCCGTTCCGGGCCACGACGATCTTGTCCGGGTCACGCGAGGACAGCACCGCGATGCCGTAGGGGCCCTCGACTTCCCGGAGCGCCGTCGCCACGGCGTCCTCCATCGACATTCCCGGCGCCCACACGTGATCGATGAGGTGCACGACCGCCTCGGTGTCGGTCTCCG
>DATFJS010000217.1:0-4946 GCA_035269045.1 Longimicrobiales bacterium
CTCGTCCGAGCGCGGATAATCGCGCTCCAGGACGGTGAACCAGCGGGACGCGCCGAGGGTGTCGCCGACCGCGGCCGAAAGCTGCCCGAGACGCGAGAGAGCAGGCTCCGAGTACGCACCCGCGGGATACTCCACCACGAGGCGCCGGTACGTCGCGGACGCCGCGACGGGGTCCAGCGTCAGGACGCCCCGTAGCCAGAGTGCCCGTTCGCGCTCCGAGCGGGACGCGTCGTCCCACGTCGCATCCCACCATGCGAGCAGCGAGTCGCGGGCGTCGGCCGTTCGGCCGTCGGAGCCCAGCTGCGCCACGCGATCCAGGTCCTGGGCCGCCGCCATGTCCACGGACGCACCGACCCCGACCAGAGCCGCGAGGAGGGCGCCGAGCGGAGCCCGAACTCGGGTGAGCCGCGGGGCGGTGCACCCCCTCATGCGGCCTTCCCGAACGACTCGGTGATCCGCGCCAGCAGCCACTCCTCGATGATCGCCCGGTCCTCCAGCGGAGCGGACTTGAGGAGACGGTCGGCGCGACGGAGTCCGGCGATCGACGCGTGGATGGACGCCGGCGTCCATCCGCGGGCCTGCGCCTTGAGCCGATTCGCGAGCCAGCGCTGATGCGGCGGCAGCGCCTGTTCCAGCGCCGCGGGTCCGGCGAGCCGCAGGACCGCGATCCGGAGAAGGTGGTTCGACAGGCCGATCACCAGTCCGACGCCGCTTTCGCCCTGCGACATCAGGACGGGAAGGGTCTCGAGGGCCTCGGCGAACTTCCCCTCGCCGACCAGGTCGAACCACGCCCACCGGTCCTGCACCGGAAGGTATGTCCCAGCGGCCTCGACATCCGCCCGGGTGATCGACGCTCCGGGCTCCACGAAGCCGGCCAGCTTGTCGAGCTCCTGGGTGAGCATGCCGAGATTGGGGCCGATCGCCTGCCCGAGGGCTAGCGCGGCCTCCAGCTCCATCTCGACGCCGAGCCGAGCCCTCGCCGTCTCCATCAGCCACCCGGGCACGTCGTCGTGCGCGAGCGGATCGAAGCGTACCGACCGTGCCGCCTTCTCGAGCTGCCCGTAGTACTTGGCGCGGGAGCCGGAGGGCCGGGTCCCCACCATCACCAGCGCCAGGCCGGGAGGCGGGTTGTCGACCGTGTCGAAGAGCACCTTTCTCGCGCGCTTCGAGTTCGAGAAGGCCTCGACGCCGGTCAGGAGGACGACGCGGTACTCCGCCATCATCGGGGGCGTCCCGAGGACGGACGCGAGCTGCTCGACGTCCACGTCCTTTCCGCGGAGACGATCGAAGTTGAAGTCCGACGTCGCGGGGTCGAGGTGGAGTTCGACCAGACGGGACGCCACCTCTCCCTTCATCCACTCGTCGTCGCCGTGCAGATAGAAGACCCCCCCGGCGGGCTCACTTCCTCCCAGCAGGCGCTCGACCGCGGCGTCCTGCACGTCAGTCGATTCCGTCGATGAGGCCGGCGCGGTACGACTGGAGGACGGGGGCGTACTGGCGCATCAGATCGGACGCCCGCGGGACGGTGCCACGGATCTCGAGCGGCACGGTGCGGATCGCGTTGCCGCCCGGACGGCCGGCGAGCTCCACCGCGGGCAGCGCGACCGGCTGCAGGGCCCGCCTGGGTGCCGGGCGCTCGGCCGCCATCGGCGCCAGTTCGACGGTGGGTTCGGTGAGGACCATCAGCACCGGGATCCACGCGACGGAAAGGACCACCACGGTCATCGCGAGAAGGGACACGAAGGGCGCCCCGGACCCGATGGTGTTCGCCTCGCCCGCACGACGTCGCCCCCTCAGGATCCGATGCTCGAGCGACGAGCGGAAGACGTCCTCGTCCACGTCGAGGTCCTCGTGCATCGCGCGAAGCAGCTGGGTGCCCCGGTGATAGACCTCCTCGTACTTCTGGCACTCCTCACACCCCGCGACGTGGGCATTCAGCCGGTCACGGAGCGGGGGGTCCACATCCCCATCGACCCAGCTGGAGAAGTTCTCGAGGAATGTCGTACAGTTCATCAGGTGCGCGCTGAAAGCGGGCGTTCGTGCCGCCGCCGGATCGACTCCGGCGGGCGACTCCGTTCAATAGCGTTGTACGTGCCCTTCAGACTGCGGGTTCCCCGACCCCGACGCCACACGCCCCACCTTCCCGGAACGGGCGACGGCCGGCCCCCTCGCGGGAACCGGCCGTCGGAACGGGCGATGGCGGGCCGCCCGTCGGGTCGCTTCGTGTGCCTCAGCTGACCATCGGCGCGATGATCTGGGCGAAGTTGTTGCGTGCCCGATTCAGGCGACTCTTCACCGTACCGAGGTTGCACCCGGTGATCTCGGCGATCTCCTCGTACGTCTTTCCCTCGAGCTCACGCAGCACGAAGACCACGCGATGGTGCTCGGGAAGCTGCGCCGCCGCCTCCTCGACCTTCTCCTTCACGTGCCGCTTCCGGTAGAGGTCGTCCGGCTTGTTCTTCGGGTCCTCCCACTCGAGCGGCCGATGGTCGGCGTCCCAGTTGCTCTTGAGCGTCTGGAAGAGGACGAGAGGGTTCCTGGACCGATTCCGAAGCTCGTTCTTCGCCAGGTTGCTGGCGATCGTGTAGATCCACGTCGAGAACTTCTTGGTCTGGTCGAAGCGCTCGGCGTGACGATAGACACGCACGAAGGTCTCCTGGACGAGGTCCTCGGCTCGCTGCCGGTCCCCCACGGTGCGGAAGACGAAGTGGATGAGGCGCTTGTCGTAGCGGGACACCAGCTCGCTGAATGCGCGCTCGTCCCCCTCGATGAAGGCCTGCACGAGCTGTGCATCCTTCATGTCCTCCAGCCTGCTGCGATGTCCCGCCGCGTCGTCGGCGTACGTCGGAGTCAGGTCGGGTGCGTTCGATCTGGCCGCCATGTCATCCTCCCGTCGGTTCGGCGCGAGCCCTTCTCGCACTCTGCTGCCTCCCTGAGGTGCACCTTCCGTGCCATCGGGTTGCATCTGGGGAATGCGCGGCGTGACGCGGCGGTTCCGGGGCTGTCGTTCGAGTCACCCACCGCGCGCGTGTCCTCTCGGGTGGACATGATGGCCGGTCAGCGACCCCGGGAGGCGTCGCATGGACCGGACAGGGCGGCAGGAACCGGACAGCACGGCAGGCCCCTGCCACCCGGGCAGGAATCGGACACCGCTCGGCCCGATCGATGGCTGCGAGGCGATGTCCGTGCACGCGGTGGCCGGGCGGGCGACGGCCGTACGCGCGATGGCCGGGCCGGCGACGGCTACGAGGATCGCTCCACCACCCCGAAGTGCGCGACCCACAGCAGGCCGGCCACCGTCTTCGCATCGGTGATCCGGCCCGAGCGGACCCACGACACCGCGGTCGAGAGAGGGACGCGCACCAGCTCGAGAAACTCGTCGCTGTCGAGGTCGCGGGCCCCCTCGTCGAGATCCCACGCCGCGAACAGATGGACCTGTTCGTTGGTGAAGCCGGGTGTCGTCCAGACGGGTGTGAGCGGTTCGAGCCGGCCGGCGACATAGCCCGTCTCTTCCCGAAGCTCCCGCCGCGCACAGTCCTCGAAGCGCTCGGCGGGATCGTCCCGCATCCCGGCGGGGATCTCGAGGATCTCGCCGTCGGTCGTGTACCGCCACTGCCGGATGAGGACGACGTCGGGGTCGGGATCCGCCGCATCGCCCAGGAGCGGCACGATCGCGGCGGCTCCCACGTGGCGGACGAGTTCCCGCTCGGTGACCGACCCGTCGGGCATCCGCACGGTGTCGACGCTCAGCCGGACGATCCGACCCTCGTGGACCAGCCGCTCGTCGATCCGGCCCGGACCGCCGCCGTCCGCCGCCGACGTCACCGGTCGACGACGCCGATCGGCCCGACTTCGAGGGACGCCAGATCGCGCGCGACCGCGCCCGACTCCCCCACCACCACGCACTGCAGCGCGTCGGGGTTCAGGTACCGACGGAGCGCGGCGTGCGCGCTCTCGGCGGTGACGGCTCGTACCCGGTCCCTCCAGGTCGCCCAGTAGTCGGCCGGAAGGCCGTGCACGTGACGCTCCGCCACGTGCGACGCGACCTGCGACGTGCTCTCGAGGCGGAGCGGGAAGACGCCCGCGAGGTAATTGCGGGCCTGCTCGACCTCCTCCGGCTCGGGCCCGTCGGCGTGAATCCGCTCGATCTCGCCGATGATCTCCCGGATCGCGTCCCCCGTCACGGCGGTGTCGACCGCCGTGCCGACGAGGAACGGGCCCGGCCCCCGGCGCCACGCCCAGCGGGCACGCACGCCATACGTGAAGCCGTTGCGCTCGCGGAGGTTCAGGTTGAGCCGCGACGAGAAGGTGCCGCCGAGCACGGCGTTGCCGACCACGAGGTCCACGCGGTCCTCGATCGACCGGGGAGCCCCCACGTGCCCGACCCGGATCTCCGACTGCACCGCCCCGGGGCGATCCACGACGACGGCGCGTCGACCGGTTTCCGCCGGCGACCCCTCCGGCGGCTCCGGCACCCCGTCGCCCCCGGTCCACCCGTCGAAGACCCGTCCGGCCAGCGCCTCGACCTCTCCGGCGTCCACGTCCCCGGCGACCACCAGCGCGGCGCCCGCGGGCCGATAGAAGGCTTCCGCGAATCCGGCGACCGTATCGCGTCCGACCGCACCCACGCTGTCGAGATCGCCGAGCGCGGAGCGCGCGTACGGTTCGCCGTCGGCATACAGCGTCCGCGCCGCCCATGTCGCCGCCCGGCTCCCGGGGTTCATGTCGCGCTGTCGGATCCGCGCCAGCTGACCGTCGCGGGTGCGGCGGACCTCGGCGTCCGGAAAGGCGGGCTCGCGCACGAGCGAGGCGAGCAGTTCGAGGGCGGCAGGAAGCCGATCCGCGAGGCAGGACAGCGACACGGTCGTCACGTCCCACCCGGTGCTGACGTCGAGGTCCGCGCCGATCCGCTCGAGCGCCTCGGCGAATGCGTGGCCCTCCAGATC
>DATFJS010000218.1:0-6429 GCA_035269045.1 Longimicrobiales bacterium
TCGGGAATGGGGGGAGGGACGCCGGTGAATCGCCATCACGACACCGAGAGGACCTCGATGTTCAGGTTTCCGATCAGGCGGAGGATCTCGACCTGCTGCGCGAGGCCGCCGATGACGAAGCGAATGTGCGCGGCGTCCGCCGGCGCCTGACCGAAGGTGGGATCCATCGCCACCCACCCGTCCAGCCAGACCTCGGGCCACGCGTGATAGAAGAAGGCCCCGTTCGTGTATACGAGCCCCACCGCGGTGCGCGCCGGCAGACCGAGCGCGCGCGCCATGGCGACGTAGAGCACGGTGTGTTCGTTGCAGTCGCCCCGACCGGTCTCGAGCACCTGCAGGGCGCTGGGAACGGAGAAGGTGACCTGCTTGTCGAGCATGTCGAATACGGCGGTATTCAGATCCCGGGCGGCGTCCAGCGGGGCCTCCCTCCGGTAGGGCCGAGGGTCGGTGATCTCCTCCGCCGCGGCGATGATATCGGGATGGGAGCTCTGGATCAGCGGTTCGGGCCGGAGGGCGTCGGCGAGATCCATGCTGGGATACGGAAGCGCCCAGTCCGGGTCGATGTCGCCGAGGTTCTCCCTGCGCACGATGAGGGTATCGCCCCGCAGCTCCTGCCGACCGCCGTCCAGATCGAAGCCCTCGAGATCGACTCCGGAGAGCAGGAAGCGTACTTCCCGATACAGCTCGGCGTCCGAGAGGTCGACGTTGCTCTGGATCGCGGTCGCGAGGATCACGTCGTTGTCGACGGCGCGCGACCCGCTGCCGCGGGCGTCCACCTGCGCCTGCTGCGCGAGCTCGTACTCGGTCTTCTCCATCGAGAAGCCCAGCGGGCTCGACGCACGAAGTGTCCGGCCGTCGTCGTCGATCCAGCTCTCCACCGACACGCCCCCGAACGCCTCGGCGATGCGCCACGCCGGAATGGTGTCGTAGCTGGCCGCGCGGAAGCGGCCGTCGGGCTGTATCTCCGTGCTGTCCGGGAAGATGAGCGTGTCGCGCTCGAGGACCCGGACCTCGACGGTGCGGGTGGCCATCGACGACGGATCGAACACGGGGAATTGCACCCGATTTCCGACCTCGAGCGCGCCCGACATGGCCAGCCGGATCGGGACGATGGCCGAGAAGACGGGTGGCTGCTCGAGCCGGAATTCGACGTCCTGCTGCGAGCCCTCCGACCGGATGGTGACGCGCAGCAGCGTGTCGGCCTCCACCTCCCCCTCCGCCTCGAAGCGCCCCACCTCGGAGTCGAGGGAGAAGCGGAAGCTCTCCATCAGCAGCGCGTCGTCGAGCGTGACCGACGTCCGTGCCACCGCCGTGCCGGTCTGTCCGAGCGCCGGAAGCTCGAGCGACATGAGGTCGTCGAGCCGGAAGCCGCCCGGGATGGTGTCCAGCACGGAACTCGCCTGGCCGATGGCGCGGTCGCCCATGGTGAGCGTGTAGAAGTTGGTGCCGGGCGCGAGGGACATCGTCGCCGCGGCGAGTCGCGCCAGCTCGGGCTGGAAGTACTCGCGCCGGACCTGCGCGCCGATCATCCAGATCCAGGCGACGACGATGAAGGCCGCGAGTGCACGTCGACGAGACATCCGGGGGGCTCCGATCATTCGGTGGGTGTGAACCGCTGCGGGCGGAGTGGCGACGGTGACGGGCGAACCGTGGGCGGCGGCGGGGACAGAGGGCCGGGTACGGGCGGCGCCGTCGTCCGGCGGCGCCCGGGCGATCCGGAGCCGCTCAGCCGTCCGTCTCGCTCTCCGGATACGAGCCTGCCGCTCGGCGGAACACCTCCTCCTCGTAGTCGTTCGCCACGAAGATCTCGAACACCAGAGGGGCCTGTCCCTGTTCCAGGTGGGTCCCGATCGCGTCGAGCGTGACGCGGGCGGAATGTTCGTGGGTGAGGTTACCGGCCCCCACGCCGAGCGGAGCCAGGGCGACGGACTCGATCCCGAAGGCAGCGGCACGGCGCAGTCCGTTGGTCAGTGCCAGCCGCACCGAGTCCACGGACAGCGGCTCATCGGTGCCCTGCACCACCAGGTGGATCAGGAAGGAGGCCGCGAGCGGTCCGGCCGGGGTGATCCAGGCGCTCCCGAGCGGCGCATCGTCCAGATCCAGCAGATGCCCCGCCTCGCCGAGACGGGACATCAGTGCGCGCCCGGGCGGCGAGACGACGGCGCCGTCCGGGCGGGTCTCCCGGAGGATCGCTTCCGAGGTCGTCTCCGTGAGGACCCCGCGGACCACCCTGATCACGAGGCGTTCAGCTCCCGGGCCCGACGATGCATGACGTTGGCCTTGGCGGGCTGCGAACTGCGGTCGTACAGAATGCCCATGGTGTGGTACGCCTTGGCGTTGCCCGGGTCGAGCTCGACGGCTCGCTCGAGCGCCTCGAAGGCCGCCTCCACCTCGCCGATCCGGTGGAGTGACTCTCCCCGGTAATAGTGGGCGTGCGCGTCGTTCGGGGCCCGCTCGATCACCTGATCGAGTGCCGTGACCGCGTCGGCATACAGCCCTCGGCGATACAGAAGCAGGCCGAGCGCGCGTCGAGCCGCGACATCTTCGGGCTGGTCGCGCAGAAGGCGTCGGATCTCGTGCTCCGCCTCCGCGAAGTGGCCGGAGTGCGTCAGGATCGCGGCCAGCCGCAGCTGGACGTCGCGTCGATCCGGATCGAGCTCCCGCGCACGACGGGCCTCCTCGAGCGCCGATCCCAGCTCCCCCTCGCGCTCCAGCGCGGTCGCGAGGTCGAGGCGGGCCGTGATGTCCCGAGGCTGCCGGCGGACACGGGCACGAAGCTCGGCGAGGGCGCGGGCTCCGGTCGCGGGCGCGGACCGGGCCGGCTCGGACGGTGGCGGCTCGGGCGGTGCCGGCTCGGGGGAGTCCAACGGCCCCGCATCGCTTCCCGCCGACTCCTCGGGCATGTCCGCGAGCAGATCGCGCTGCTCCGGCTCGTCCTGCTCCGGCTCGTCCGGCCCCTCCTCGCCGGGGCGGGGGTTCTCGGGGAGCGCGTTCACGAGGCGGTCGCGGTGGCGTTCACCACCCACGCGAGGTA
The DNA here is from genome assembly GCA_035269045.1 of Longimicrobiales bacterium. Taxonomy (GTDB): domain Bacteria; phylum Gemmatimonadota; class Gemmatimonadetes; order Longimicrobiales; family Gaopeijiaceae; genus Gaopeijia. The sequence goes on from DATFJS010000218.1 coordinate 3,035, forward strand.
CTCGGGCAGTCCGTCGTCCACGTCCAGGAGCAGCACCTCGGGGAGGTCGTAGGGATGCAGCTTGGCGACGCGAGCGGGCACGCTCTCGGACCCGGCCGCGGCCACCTTCAGGACGAGCAGCGACTCGGTCGCGGTCTCCACCTGGCCCTCCCACCGGTACACCGACCGGATGCCGGGCACGACGTTGACGCAGGCGGCGATCCGATCTTCCACGAGAGACCGGGCGAGGTCCTCCGCCGCGTCTTCCGGAGCCGTGACCAGCGCGATTCGGACACCGCCGCGCCCGGTCATTCCCGGCCTGCGAGCGCAATGACCGCCCGATCGCGGCTCTCGGGCGTGTAGAGCACGTCGATCTGGTCTCCGTAGAGCTCCTGCACCCGGCGACGCTTAACCTTCTGGGTCGGCGTCAGGGTGCCGTCCTCGATCGTGAACTCCCGATCCAGCAGGCCGATCTTCTTCGGCTGCTCGTAGCTGGCGAGATCGGACATGGACGACAGGATCGACTCGAACTCCGCCTGCACCCGCTCGTCCGCGAGAAGCGCGCTCCGATCACCGGTGGGGACGTCGTTCTCGGACGCCCATCGTTCGAGGACCTCGAACGACGGCACGACCAGCAAGGAGCAGAACTTCCGCTGGTCTCCGATCATCACGACCTGCTCGACGAGGGGGTTCGTCTTCAGGCGGTTCTCGATCGGCTGCGGAGCCACGTTCTTTCCGCCCGCCGTCACGATGAGGTCCTTCTTGCGGTCGGTGATGCGGAGGTAGCCGTCCGGGTCCAGCGTCCCGATGTCCCCGGTGCGGAACCACCCGTCCTCGTCGATCACCTCGGCGGTGGCCTCGGGACGACGGTAGTACCCCTTCATGACCTGCGGGCCCCGCACCAGAATCTCGCCGTCGTCCGCGATGCGGATCTCGGTGCCCGGAACCGGGGGGCCCACCGTCCCGATCCGGATCCCATCCGGAGGGTTCACGTTGGTGACCGGAGATGTCTCGGTCAGCCCGTATCCTTCGAGAATCGGAAGCCCGGCGCCGTAGAAGAACCGCGCGAGAGCGGGCGCCAGCGGCGCGCCACCACTCACGAAGAACCGCAGCCGTCCGCCCACGGCGTCCCGGATCTTCGAGAAGACCAGGCGGTCGGCGAGCTTCTTCTGCACGGCGAGGACCGGTCCGACGGAGCGGCCCTCGAGGGTCGCGTCCGCCCACCGGTTCCCGACGTCGATCGCCCACCCGACGAGCTTCGCCTTCACGCCCGAGGCGTCGGTGACCTTGTTGTAGACCTTCTCGTACAGCCGCGGGACCGACACCTCGATCGTCGGCCCGACGGTCTTCATGTCCGCCGCGACCGTATGGATGTCGTGGGCCCGGGCGAGCGTGCAGCCCCGCCAGAAGAGGAGGTAGTCCACCATCCGCTGGAAGACGTGCGACAGCGGCAGGAAGCTCATCGAGCTGTCTCCGTCTCCGATCGGGAGCACCCGTCCCGCGGCGTGCACGTTCGAGAACAGGTTCGCGTGGGTGAGCATCACGCCCTTGGGCGTCCCGGTCGTCCCCGACGTGTAGATCAGCGTCGCGGTCGCGTCGGGGTCCAGAGACGCGGCGGCGTCGCGGAAGTCCTCCAGCGTCGCCCCACGTCGCCGGCCGCGTTCACGGAAGGCGTCCCACGACGTGAGACCCGCCTGCCCCTCGGTCCCGTCGAACACCACGACCGGCACCCCGGACAGTCGCACCTGGTCGAGCGCGCGAAGTGCCTTCCGTCCCTGATCCGCCGTGGACGCGAAGACCAGCTTGACCTCGGCGTCCCCCAGGATGAACGCCGCCTGGTCCGCCGGAAGCGTGTCGTAGATCGGGACGTCGGCGACGTGGGCGAGGATGCAGCCCCAGTCGGCCAGGGCCCATTCGGTGCGGTTCTCGGACAGGATCGCGACCCGGTCGCCCGGTACCAGCCCCATGGCCCCGAGCGCCGCCGCGACCTCGACGACGACCTCGACGGTCTCGTCGATGTCCAGCGTCGCCTGTTCGTCCGTGTCTCCGACGAAATGCTGATACACGGGGGAGGTCCCTCCTCGCTCGATCCGGTCGAGGAAGAGATCGACGAGCGTCCCCCGGGGCAGATCTCCGGGAGCCGAGGCGTAGTCGGCCATGGCGCTCAGCTCCGCTCGAAACGGATGTCGACGTCGATGTCGCCCCGGATCGAGTGGAGTACGCTGCAGTACTTCTCGCGTGAGAGGTCGATGGCGCGCTGGATCTTCGGCTCGTCCGCCTCGGACGGGCCGGCGATGCGATAGACGAGCCGGATCGCGGTGTACCGCTTCGGCTCCGACTCGGCGCGGTCTCCTTCGGCGAACACCTCGAGGGCCTCGATCGGGACCCTCGACTTTCCGGCGATCATCAGCACGTCGATCGCCATGCAGCCGGCCACGCCCATCAGGAGCGCGTCCATCGGGGAGGGGCCGGTGACGCCCGCGCTGTCCATCGAGATCGTCGGACCACCGTACCCGTCGGCGTCGAACCGGAGGTCCTCGCCCGTCCAGCGGAGAAGGGTCGACTTAGCGGCCATGGGAATCGCCGCCTCGAAGGTCCAGTTCGCCCGTCAGCTGCGCCATGGTCGCTCGCGCATGCCGCACGTGCTCCTCGGCCAGGTCGTCGTTCGGTGCGTTCTCGAGAAACGCCCGGAGGTGGCGGAGGGCGTCCTCGTGCTGCGCGGCCCTCAGGTAGAGGAAGGCCAGGCCGTAGTGTGCCCCGGCGGCGTCCGGCTTGCTCTTGAGCACGTGCCGGTACGTCTTGGCGGCCTCCTCGGTCATCCCGATCCGCGTGTAGGAGATCGCGATCTGCTGAAGGACCACCGGATCCCCGGGGGCTTCCTTCAGGGCGAGACGAAACGACGTGAGGGCCTCATGGAACTTGCCGTCATTGAGGAGTTCGAGGCCCTCCTCGTAGTAGTCGACGCGTCCCTCTTCACGAGAGGCGCCGAAGAGCTTGTTCAACCACGTCATCGACGATCCGCCAACTGCGAGGAAACTCGGTCCCGGCCAGGACGTCGCTGAAGCTACCGAGGCCCCGAAAGCGGTGCAACGCCGGGGGATAGCGTGCGTGCGCCCGGGGACCGCTCCGCGACCACGGCCTCCCTCGAATCGAGCCGCAGCCGGAGGCCCGCCTGCTCGAGCCGCGCACCGGTGCCGGGAGGCGGGTCGAGGACGACCACACGGTTCCGGGGGGCGACCACGCGCGCGGCGGGCGCGAGCCACCGCTCCGCCTCGGCCCCGGCGATCAGCACCCCACGGACCGTGGCCTCGTGGAACGGCAGACTTCCGTCCGTCACCAGGCGACTCCAGAACGGGCTCGAACGGGGGCGGGCCTCCGTGCCGACGACGACCACCTCGAGGTCCTCGAGGCGCTCG
>DATFJS010000219.1:0-2014 GCA_035269045.1 Longimicrobiales bacterium
TGCCTCGTGGTCGCGGTCCGACAGGGCCCCGGCGAGGAGGTCGCGCTTCTCGGTGAGTTCGATCAGACCCTTGAGCCGTTCCTCCGAGGTGAACTCGGGCTGGAGCGCGAGAACGCTCGCGCGGCCGATATGGACGTTCGACTCGTCGGCCTCGGTGGGCCGGAAGAGATCGCTGCCCGACTGGAGGAAGATGTTGAGCAGTTCCCTCGCGTCGGAACTCACCCCCGTGTCGCGAAGGCGTTCGGGCAGGGAGCCGCGAATCTCGGCGAGCGTGAATCCGGCCAGCCGTTCGTTCATCACGCGGGCGAGCTCCGCGAGCAGCTCCCGCGGAACGCCCCCGGGCAGATCGACGTAGATCGTGCGCACGACGCCCGACTGGATCGTCGCGATCATGAGCACCTTGTCCGCGGAGACCGGCACGAAGTCGATCTTCTCGAGGCGCGCGTCGTCCAGGCGGGGGGCGATGGCGAGGCCCAGCTCGAGCGAGAGCACGGACAGCGCCCGGGTGGCACGCCGGATCAGCTGTTCCACCGCCGAGAAGTCGGAGGCCTCGAGCTCCCGGACCAGCGCCTCCTCCTCCACGGCGGACAGGTCCATGGGCTGCATCAGGCGATCGACGAAATAGCGGTAGGCCCGGTCCGTCGGGACCCGGCCCGCGGAGGCGTGCGGGTGATCGAGATACCCCTTCGCCTCGAGGTCGCTCATCGTGTTCCGCACGGTCGCCGGAGAGACCCCGAGATCGTAGTCCCGAGAGATCGTCCGGCTTCCTGCCGGCTCCGCGCGCTCCACGTATGCGCGCACGACGGCCTCGAGCACCTGGAGCTCGCGCTCCGTGAGGTTCTCGCTGCGCCCGTGGGAATCGTCGGTGGTAGCCATCATGCGAAGATCGAAAGAGGCGCTTTCCAGCGTCAACCCACGTCGGCGTCCGTGGCAGCCCCGGATGCGACGCCGCGGCCCCGGACCGGCGGGGCATACGGTGCCTCATTCCCCGCCGCGTCGAACTCCAGCGCGAGTCCGTCCAGGAGCAGCCACCCCTCCGCCGTGAGGCGCACCCGCCCCCCCCGCTGCGTCGCCAGGCCACGGTCGATCCAGCTCATCGCGCGCCCACGGGCTTCCTCGCCCCATCCATCCAGGGCGAGGCCGCCACTCGTGCGAAGTCCGGTCCACACCCTCTCGAGCCGATCCGCTCCGGAATCGAGGCGCTCCACGGTGTCGGTCGGGTCGCCCGACTCCGCCAGCGACGTGCGATAGTCGGCCCAGGAGTGGCGGTTCCACCAGCGAACCGGGGGGATGAACGAGTGGGCGCCGTTGCCGAGGCCGAGGTAGGGCGACCGGTCCCAGTACGAGATGTTGTGCCGCGACTCCGAGCCGGGGCGCGCGAAATTGGACACCTCGTAGTGACGGAAGCCCGCGTCCACCAGACGAACGTGCGCTTCGAGGTACTCCGCCCGATATCGCTCGTCGTCCACCATTCGTACCCGACCCGCCTCGACGCCCCTCCCCAGACCCGTCCCCGGCTCCGCGGTGAGCCCGTACAGCGAGACGTGCGGGACCTCGAGTTCGACCGCCCGCTCGAGATCGTGACGCCAGTCGCGCTCGACCGTGTCGGGCAGCCCGAAGATGAGGTCGATGCTGATCTCCCCGAAGCCGGCGGCGCGAGCGATCTCGACCGCGCGCACGGCGCCGTCCGCCCCATGCAGCCGACCCATCCACCGCAGCACGCCGGGCTCGAACGACTGCACGCCGAGGCTGAGTCGCGTGACCCCCGCCTGCCGCCACCGATGGGCGACCTCGGCGGTGAGACTCTCCGGATTCGCCTCGGCGGTCCACTCGATGCCCTCCCCCGAACAGCGCTCCGCGCCGAGCACGTCTCGAAGACGATCCATCGCGTCGGCCCCGAGGAGGGACGGCGTCCCGCCTCCCACGTACAGGGTCCGGAGTCGAGGGGCGACCACGACCCCGTCGGCCAGACGCCCTCGGAACTCCCGGTCGACGGCCGTGATCCACTCGTCCA
>DATFJS010000220.1:0-8455 GCA_035269045.1 Longimicrobiales bacterium
GCCGGGGGGAGACCAGAGGGTCGGGCGACCTCAGTCCTCCCAGTCGTCGTCCTCGTCGTCGTCGAGATCCTCGTCGTCGTCGAGGTCCTCCTCGTCGAGATCGTCGTCGTCCCAGTCGTCGTCCTCGTCGTCCTCGTCGTCCTCGTCGTCCCAGGACTCGTCGTCGTCGGACTTGTCCCAGCCCCGCTCTTCCCAGTCGTCGCCGTCGTCGTCCCAGTCGGCGGCCATGACGAGCGTGTCCTCGATCCGTGCGCGCTCCAGCAGCGTGTCGTCCAGCAGCATGCTACGGTCCATCGGTCCCCCTCCAGCGGTTCCGGGTCGGTGTGGCGGCGCGGCTCGACGGCCGGCCGCACGATGTCGATTGGATGCGATTCTCCGGTCTCGACCGGCTCCGGTCAATCCCCCTGCGCGGACGTCGACGAGACCGGAGCCGATTTGAGCAGGATCGGACCGACCAGAATGAATCGGGCAGGCGGCGTCGGGAGCGGCCGCGGCCTCGCGGATCCGCTCGCGATCGTGCCGTGGCCGTGACGGGGTGCGGGGCGTCGGTGTAGAGTTGAGCATGCCCCAGACCAAGACCAACTCGAGTCCGTCCCCGTTCGCACGCCGCGTCGTCGCCGTGGTGCGGGACATCCCCCGGGGACGCGTCGCGACCTACGGCGAGGTGGCCGCGGTGTGCGGGAGTCCTCGAGCCGCACGCGGCGTGGGTGCCGTCCTGTCCGGATCGATCGAGGACGATGTGCCCTGGTGGCGTGTGGTCAATCGCACCGGCGCGCTCACCATTCCGGCGCACCTGGGTCTGCGCACCCTCCAGCGTACACGCCTCGAGGACGAGGACGTGGGGTTCGACGCCCGTGGCCGCGTGGACCTCGAGGGCCACCGGTGGTCGACGCTCTCCGACGAGGTCGACTGAACCGGTGCCGACCTCGCCCACGCACCCCGACACGCCTCTCGGCTGGCGGATTCTGCTGCGGACCCTGCGGTGGGTCCCGCAGGGGATGGTCAGTCGCGGCGTGGGGCGCCTGGCGCGCATCCCCCTTCCCCGGTTCCTCCGGCGTCCGCTGCTGGGCGGCTTCGCCCGAGCGGCGGGAGCGCGCGTCGACGAGGCCGACCGTCCGCTCACCGACTATCGGTCCTTCGACGACTTCTTCACGCGCCGCCTTCGATCCGGCACCAGGATGTGGGACGCCGACCCCGGCGCGCTCGTGTCGCCGGTCGACGGGGTGATCGGCGAGTGCGGAACGATCACCGCGGGCCGGCTCATCCAGGCGAAGGGCCGCGACTACACGGCGGCGTCGCTGCTCGCCGACCGGACCGAGGCCGAGGCCTTCGACGGCGGACTCTTCATCACCATCTACCTGTCGCCGCGGCACTATCACCGGATCCACACGCCGACCGCCGGGGCCGTGGTGGCGGCTCGACACGTACCGGGCCGTCTCTTTCCGGTGCACCCGGCGGCGGTGAACGAGGTCGCCCACCTCTTCGCCCGCAACGAGCGCCTGGTCTGCACGGTGGAGGGCGAGGTGGGGCGGGTGGCCGTGGTCGCGGTCGGCGCGATGAACGTCGGCCGGATCTCGGCCGCCTTCGATCCGGAGTGGGCCGGTGGACCCGACGAGGGGGTGACCAACCGCGCTGATGGTCGCCTCACGTCCCGCACGTACGATCCCCCCAGACCCGTCGCCACCGGCGACGAGATCATGACCTTCCATCTGGGGTCCACCGTGGTGCTGCTGACCACGCCGGGCCTGCGCCTGGCCGACGGCGTCGACGAGGGCGACGAGGTGCAGGTCGGGCAGGTACTCGCCCGTCGAGGCACCGGCGGCGACGCGTCACCTCTTTCTCCGTGAGGTCGGAGGGCTTATCCAACAGTGGTCGCGGACGCGGGGGACAGGGAGCGTGAACGAGCTGAACGGAGAACGAGTGGTACCGGAGACAGACGTGACCGAACGGGATGAAGCGGAGACGGAGGGGAACTCGGCGAATCCCCTTCTGAACACCGAATTCAGGGTCCCCTTCGACCAGATCCGCGCGGAGCATGTCGAACCCGCCGCCGAAGGGGTCCTGGACCGCGGCAACCGGCGCATCGAGGAGATCTCGTCGGACACGCGCCCACCCAGCTGGGATACCGTCATGGCCCCGCTCGACGAGCTCTCGCTCGAGGTCTCGGAGCGACTGGGACCCATCGGTCACCTCGTGGCGGTGGCGGAGACCCCCGAGCTTCGGGAAGCGTACAACGCGGTCCTCCCGGCCATCACGACCTTCTGGTCGAGGCTCGAACTCCACCCCGGTATCTGGGCACGGGTGAAGGCCTACGCGGCCACAGACGAGGCGGACACGCTCGATCCGGTGCGGCGCCGTCACCTGGACAAGACGGTGCGCGCGTTCCGCCGGGCCGGAGCCGACCTTCCGGACGACGAGCGGACCGAGCTCGAGTCTCTGAAGGTCGAGCTGGCCAAGCTGGAGCAGGCGTTCGCCGAGAACGTGCTCGACGAGACCGCCGACTTCCAGCACGTGGTGCGGGACGAGGACGAGCTGCGGGGGATTCCCGAGTCCGCCCGACGCCGATTCCGTCGCTCGGCCGAGGCGCGGGACATCGAGGGGGACGCCTGGCTGATCACCCTCGACTACCCGGCCGTCGAGGCGATCCTGAAGTACGCCGAGAACCGCGAGCTGCGAAAGCACGTCCACACCTCCTACATGACGCGCTGCCGGGGTGGAGACTACGACAACCGGGGGCTGATGCTCGAGATCCTCGCGCTCCGTGACCGTCTGGCGGGCATGCTGGGCTTCGAGGAATACCCCGACTACCGGCTCGAGGAGCGCATGGCGGGGACCGGGCGGGCCGCGCGGGCGTTCGAGCGAGAGCTGGCCGATCGCACGCGGCCCTACTGGGAGGCGGACGTCGCCGACCTTCGCGAGCACGCGGCGGAGCTCGGCCTGGACGAGCTCCGTCCCTGGGACGTCTCCTTCGTGACCGAGCGACTGCGCAAGGCGCGGTTCGATCTCGAGGACGAGGACCTTCGGCCGTACTTCCCGCTCGAGCAGGTCATGGACGGTCTCTTCGAGGTGGTGGAGCGGGTCTTCGGCTTCTCGATCACGCCCGCGGAGAACGAGGCGGTGTGGCACGAGGACGTCCGCTACTACGAGATCCACGACGAGGAAGGCGTCCATCGCGGGTCGTTCTACTCCGACTGGTTCCCACGCCCCGAGAAGCGCCAGGGCGCCTGGATGAACCACTTCCGTACCGGCGGCCCACGTGCGGACGGCGGCTTCGATCCCCATCTGGGCGTGATCTGTGGCAACTTCACGCCCGCGGACGGGGACGCGCCGGCGCTCCTCACACATCGTGAGGTGCAGACGATCTTCCACGAGTTCGGCCACCTCCTGCACCATTGCACGTCCGACGTGTCGCTGCGCGCCGTGGCGGGAATCAACGTGGCGTGGGACTTCGTCGAACTCCCCAGCCAGATCATGGAGAACTGGACACTCGAGCGGGAGGCGCTCGACCTGTTCGCGCGCCACTGGGAGAGCGGGGATGCCCTCCCCGACGAGCTCTTCGAGCGCATGCAGCGCGCACGGCGGTTCATGGGCGGATGGGCGCAGATGCGCCAGATCTCGCTCGGCTCGGTGGACCTCGACCTGCACACGGAGTTCGCGCCCGCCGCCACCGATGCGGACGAGGAGGAGCTGATGGCGTTCATCCGTGCGCGGATGCTGCCCTTCTCGCCCGCCCCCGAATTCGCGCAGGCCCAGAGCTTCACGGCCTTCACGCACCTCTTCAGCGGTGGATATGCGGCGGGCTACTACAGCTACCTCTGGGCGGAGGTGCTCGATGCGGACGCGTTCACGCGGTTCCGGTCGGAAGGAGTCTTCGATCCGGATGTCGGCCGCGACTACGTGCGGTCGATCCTCAGTCGGGGCGACAGCGCGCCCCCGGAGGATCTGTTCCGGGAGTTCATGGGGCGTGATCCGGATCCCGAGGCGCTCATCGAGCGAAACCTCGGGCCGGCCGCCGCGTAAAACCAAGCGTGACGGGACCTTCCCGTCACTCACGATTTCGGCCCTTCACGAGACGGATCGCCATGAAGCGCTTCCCTGCCCTCGCCCTGGTTCTCCTTCTCGCCCTCGCCGCCGGTGCCTGTGGAGACAAGACGGGCGCGTGGGGGGATCCCAACAGCATCATCGCCGCCGTCGACCCCGAGCTCTGGAGTGAGATCGAGGAGACGGTGTTCGATGCGCTCGAGCCCACGGTCCTGACCGTGACGGAGGAGAAGGCCTTCACGGTGGCGCACACCGTCCCGGGAGCCGAGGGGTGGGGCAACTTCCGGAAGTTCCGGCAGATGCTGCTGGTGGGGCCGATCTCGGACCCGTACGTCGCGGAGGCCCTCGACGAAGTCGACGACGCGGGCGAGATCACGCCGCCGCAGATCCTGCAGGCCCGGAACGTCTGGGCCCGCAATCAGATGGTGACGATCCTCGTGACGTCCGAGGACGACCCCGCGGCCGACGTCCGGGCGCGCCTGCCCGAACTCGCGGCGCTGTACGACGAGCAGTACCGCAACTGGGCGCGACAGAAGATGTACGTCTCCGGCCAGGATACCGCGCTGGCCGACACGCTCATGAACCAGTACGGCTTCAGCCTGGTGCTGCCCGAGGTCTACTACTGGGACATGCGGGACTCCGTCCTCATCTTCCGCAACGACAACCCGGACCCGGCCGAGCTCATCCGACAGGTCACCGTTTCGTGGATCTCTCCGGTCCCGGATCCCGACGAGTTCCAGGCCGAGGAGATGCTCGAGTGGCGGGCCGGCATCGCGGAAGAGCACTACTCAGAGCCGCAGCTCGTCGATCTCTCGGACCGGCGGGCGGGTCCCGCACGCTTCGGGCAGCTGCAGGCCTACGAGATCCAGGCCGCGTGGACGAACGCCCCCGAGGCCGGGTGGCCGGCGGGTGGCCCCTTCATCCTCCGGGCCGTGATCTGCCCACAGCAGGATCGCATGTACCTCATCGACGCCTGGCTCTATGCGCCGGGCAAGGAGAAGTACGAGTACATGATCCAGCTGCAGACCATTCTCAATACCTTCCGCTGCGAGGGCATGGCGTAATCGTCGGCCCCGTGCCGGCGGCGACCCCCGCATGATGCGTCCCTCCCTGGGCCTCGCTTCACTGACCGCAGGCACCCTCACCGTGGCGGCGGCGTACATCGCCGTCCTGCTGCCGGGTCCGGCACCCGCGTGGCCGGCGTGGAGTGTGGCGCTCGGCACCTGTCTCCTGCTGTTCGGCTTCCTCGACCTGGGAGCGGGGCGGCGCGACGGCCGGCCCCTGGCGGTGCGGCTCGTGTTCGCCGGGACGGCGATCTGGGTCGCGGTCGGCTTCCTCGGGATTCTCTGGAGCACGCCCGCCGACCTCGAGACGCCCTTCGTCTGGGGGCTCCCGCTGCCCGCGGCGTGGATGATCTACGTCCTCGGCATCGGCCCCGCGCTCTTCCTGCCACTCGCCTGGGTCGTGCTCTTCCGCTCCGCGACGCTCCCCGACGACGCCCTCGATCGCCTCAGGGCGGCGAAGCGGGCGCACGAAGCGGCCGGCGAGGACACGCCGTGAGCCACGCTCTCCTACTCGCGGCCCAGACGGGTGAACTCCCTTCCGCCGCGTCGCCCCTGGTCGTCGGCGTCGGCGTCGCCTACTTCGCGGTGGTCGTCGCGATCGCGGTCTGGGCGAGTCGGCGTACACGAACGCGGGAAGACTTCTACCTCGCCGGGAAAGGCATCGGGCTGATCGCGCTCACCCTGGCGGCGATGGCCTCGACCTTCTCGGGCTTCACCTTCATCGGAGGTCCCGGGCTGCTCTTCGCCACGGGGCTCGGCGCGATGTTCTTCGTGCTGCCGGCCTCTGTCACCAACGCGTTCACCGTGTGGGTGGTGGCGAAGCGACTGCGTCTGCTCGTCGAGGTCCGGCCCGTCCTGTCGATCCCCGGCGCGATCGGACTCCGCTACGGGAGTCGGGCGGCGCAGGGGTGGGCCGGGGCGGCCGTGCTGGCCGGCATCATCGGGTACATGGCCACGAACGTGCTCGCGCTCGGCCTGGTTCTGGACGCCCTGTTCGGAGTCGGACTGGGCTGGGGGATCTGGATCGGCACTACGGTCGTCTTCGTGTATTCGGCGACGGGAGGAATCCTCGCCGGGATCTACACCGACGTCTTCCAGGGCACGATCATGGCGGTCGCGAGCGTCCTGGTCTTCATGTACGCGCTCGACGCCGGGGGAGGTCTCGGCAGCATCTCCACCACCCTGCTCGTCGCGGATCCCGGGTTCATGAGTCCGTGGGGTTCGTTCACCCCGATCGCCGCCCTCTCGCTCTACCTGCTGTTCAGCATCGGCGTCGTGGGTCAGCCCCACGTGATGCACAAGTTCTTCATGATCCGCGATCCGTCGCGCCTCAAGTGGTACCCCGTGCTCGTGACGATCGCGATGGCGCTCGTCATCCTGCTCATGTTCGGAGTCGGTCTCGCCTACAAGGCGCTGGTCGTGACGGGTCAGGCGCCCAGCCCTGATCCGGCGGACAACACCGCACCACTGTTCCTCCTCCAGCACACGCCCCGTCTTCTGGCCGCGATCGTGTTCAGCGGAATCGCCGCCGCCATGATGAGCACGGTCGACGCCTTCCTGAACGTCGGGGCGGCCGCCATCACGCACGACATCCCGACCGCGCTGGGCCGCCCGCTGGAGGACGAACTCAGGGCCGGACGCATCGCGACCGTGGTCCTCGCGGTCGCGTCCGGGATCGTGGCGCAGACGTCCGGCACCCTCGTCGCCCTGCTCGGTATCGCGGGCTACGGCCTGCTGGCCTCGGCGCTGGTGCCCGCACTGGCCGTGGGCCTCAACTGGCCGGGAGCCACGCGGAGCGCGGCGATCGCGAGCATCGTGACCGGCCTCGTATCGAGCCTCGTGCTCGGCCTCCTCACATGGGGCGGTGCCGGCGACCCCATCCTGTCCGTGCCGGAGGGGATCACCGTGAGCGCGATGACGCTGGTGCTCTCTCTCGGCGTCTTCCTGCTCGTGAGCGCGCTCACGCGGGGCGGCACCATGGACGAACTGGACGACGACGTACGGCTCGCCCTCGAGATCTGACCCGGCCGGGCCGGGCCGCGGGTGGCCGCGGGTGCGGTCCGGGGCCACATTCGAGTCATGGTCTGCCTCCGTCGTACCGGAATCGCTCTGCTCCTGACCCTGGGGCTCGCCGCGCCCGTCGAAGGTCAGCCCGGAGCCCCCGACTGCACCTCCCCCGACCATCGGGCGTTCGACTTCTGGGTCGGGGAGTGGGACGTCTACGACGCATCGGGTCGGCTCGTCGCCGAGAACATCATTTCGCTCGAGATGAACGACTGCGTGATTCATGAATCGTACACGAACCGCCAGGGCTACCACGGCGAGAGCTTCAACGTGTTCGACCGGACTCGTGGCGTCTGGCACCAGACCTGGGTGGACCAGAACGGTGCGCTGCTCCGGCTCGAGGGCGGCCTTCGGGGTGGCGACATGGTGCTCGGGGGGGCGACGCTGCGCCCGGACGGCACCGAGGCTCTGAACCGCATCACGTGGACGCCGGCGGACGACGGCTCCGTGCGGCAACTGTGGGAGGCCACCGTGGACGGTGGGACTTCCTGGACGACAGTATTCGACGGCACCTACAGACGACGATGACCGAACCCACCGACCGCCCGCCGAACGTCCCGCCCCCCGAACGCCCGCCTCAGGGACCACGCGAGGGGTGGGAACGGGTCTGGATTCCCGTGACCGTCGTCCTGGTGCTGATCCTGGTGATCGCCATGAGGGCGATCATGGCGACCGGGGAGCCGTGGGCCGAGTGCCAGCTCCGTTACGTGGAGGCGGAGACGGAGGCGGACTCGGCCGCGGTGGACACGATCCGCGTCGGGCCGAACGGCGAACGCACGTGCGGCGGAATCCGACTCCAGAGATCCTGACCCCTCGCGGCGGCCAGCCTCACCGACGCGGACCGCGGCTCCCCCCGAGACGCTTAACGTCCGGACCAATCCCGCCGTCTCCCTTGCAGACACCGGTGCAGACACCGGCGCAGACACCGATGAAGACGCCGGCCCGTACACCGGCCCACGCAGCCACGAAGGCACCGACGACGGCGCCGATCGACGATCCCGAGGGAGAAAACATCATGAAGCGCACACGGACCATCACGATGGCAGCGGCCGTCCTGGCCCTCGCCGCCACCACGGCCTGCTCGGACGATGCACTCGGTCCGGACGACCAGATCGACATCACCGACGACATCGCGCTCATCGCGGCCGATGCGACGGATGAGGACCTCGGCCTGATGGCCGGAATGGTGCCGTCCGGGCCAGGAAGCGGATTCGGTGGATTCGGCGACCGCACGGTCACGCGGTCACGGACGTTCTTCGACGCGGACGGGGCGGAGATGGACGCCT
>DATFJS010000221.1:0-6387 GCA_035269045.1 Longimicrobiales bacterium
TGTACGTGGCTGGGGGCGGGATCGAGTCGGAGCCGGTCTGGGTCGCGCGCGACGGCGCATTCGAGCCCGTGTGGGACGAGTGGACCGGCCTGCTGAACCAGGTCGCGCTTTCGGCCAGTGGCGCACGCGCCGCGATTACGATCAGCGACGGCGTGCGTGACGACCTGTGGATCCGGAACACCACCAGTGCCGTGATCCCACCGCAGCGCGTCACCTTTCGAGAGGTCGGGGTGATCCGTCCCGTCTGGTATCCGAACGGTGACACGATCGCCTACATCGCGAACGAGGCCGATAACGAGCCGGCGCAGCTCTTCGGACGGCGCTCGGACGGGGTCGGGGAGCCGGCGATCCTGCTCGGAGTCGACGATCTGGGCACCGACGCGCTGCTCCAGCAGGTCACCCTCTCCGACGATGCGCGATGGGCCGTGTACCGTGTCGGCACGGGGGTCGGGACTCGCGACATCTACGTGAAGGACCTGACCACCGACGCACCGGGCCAGCCGCTGATCGCGGAGCGCTTCAACGAGCACTCGCCGGACGTGTCGCCCGACGCCGCATTCGTTGCCTACGTGTCGAATGAGTCCGGAAGTGACGAGGTGTACGTGAGGACCTTTCCCGACATCTCCGGCGGGAAGTGGGTCGTGTCGAGCGAGGGGGGAACCGAGCCCGTGTGGTCTCCCGACGGCACCCGAATCTTCTACCGGGACCTCCAGTCGCGCATGATCGAGGCGACATGGGTGGCGGGGCAGGGAATCTCGTCGCGGGAGGTCCTGTTCGACGCCCGACCCTACGTCGGAAACAACGTCCACCGAAACTACGACGTACATCCCGACGGCGAGCGCTTCTTCATGTTGCGTCTTCTGGACAATCCGGATGAGGGGATCGTCTGGATCGAGAATTTCGCCGGAGAGCTCGAAGCGTGGGAACGGGAGAACCGGGAGTGACGAGATGAGCGACGAGTCCAGCGCCGGCGGCGCGCCCGGTGCCTCCGCCGTCCCCGACCGCCTCGCAGCAGCCCTCTCCGACCGCTACCGCCTCGAGTGCGAGCTCGGCCAGGGCGGCATGGCGACGGTCTATCTCGCGGCCGACCTGCGCCACGACCGGAAGGTCGCGATCAAGGTGTTGCACCCGGAGCTGGCAGCGGTCGTGGGGGGTGACCGATTCATCTCCGAGATCCGCACGACCGCGAATCTCCAGCACCCGCACATCCTGCCCCTGTTCGACAGCGGAGAGGCGGACGGATTCCTCTGGTACGCGATGCCGTACATCGAGGGGGAGACGCTGCGCGAGCGGCTCGATCGCGAGAAGCAGCTTCCGGTCGGAGAGGCCGTCGCGATCGCGGTCAAGATCGCCGGGGCGCTCCAGGCGGCACACGACCGAGGTATCATCCACCGCGACATCAAGCCGGCCAACATCCTGCTCGCGAGCGGCGAGCCGCTGGTGGCCGATTTTGGAATCGCGCTCGCGGTACAGGAGGCAGGAGGGGGACGGCTGACGGAGACGGGGCTGTCGGTGGGTACGCCGTACTACATGTCGCCGGAGCAGGCGACCGCGGACCGGGACCCCGACGCGCGCAGCGACCTCTACTCGCTGGCCAGCATGGCGTGGGAGATGCTCGCGGGGGATCCGCCCTTCAAGGGAGGGACGGCCCAGGCGGTGCTCGGCCAGATCCTGACGCAGCCCGCGCCGTCGGTCTCGGAGGTCAGGTCCAGCGTGCCGCCCAATGTGGACGCGGCGCTGCTTCAGGCGCTTCAGAAGCTGCCCGCCGACCGGTTCGAGCGTGTCGGGGACTTCGCTGCTGCGCTTCGGAACGAGAGCTACATGGGACCGGCGGCGAGGGCGTCCGGCACGTACGCGGCCGCCGGCCCGCTCCCGCGTGGGGCGGCCCGCTGGCTCCCGTGGGGTGTGGCGGCCGGCGCCGTGGCGATCGCGCTCTCGTCGATGGCGCTCGGTCGCCCTGCGGCGTCCGCTCCGGAGGGTCCGCAGCCCCTGCGGTTCGCCCTGGAAGACCGCGTGGACTGGTTCGGAGCCGCCCGCAGCCTCGCGGTCTCGGCGGACGGGTCGGCCATCGCCTACCAGGATCTCGTCGACGGCCGGCCGGTCTGGATCCGACGTGATCTTGGCGACATGACGTCGCGCCCCATCCCCGAGTCGGATGGAGCTCTGTACGCTGCGATCTCGCCCGATGGTCGCTGGATCGCCTACGACTCCGGGGAGGACAGCGTCGTGTACCGGAGCCAGCCGAGTTCGACGCGCCCGGTGGTGATGGCGCATCCCGCGAACCCGCCGATGGGACTGTCCTGGCTGTCCGACGACAGACTGCTCGGTGGGATGCCCTGGTACGATGGCGACTTCACCTCGGGCGTGCTTACGACCGCGATCAGCGACTCGACGCTGGCCAGCCTGTCCGATCCGCCGTCGGGGATGCACCACGAGCCCTACGCCCTCCCGGGCGGTCGACACGCACTCGTGATCGACTTCGGCGAGTCGAACGGCCTCGCGGTCTTCGATACCGAGTCGGGAGACTGGGAGCGTCTGGACCTGGGCGATGTCGAAATCCTGAGCTGGCTGGGAATCGTCGGGGTCTCGGACGACGTGCTGCTGTTCCGGGAGATCGGCGGACGCCTGATGGCGATCCGGTGGGATCCGGACCGCCTTCGGACGGAAGGGGTCGCCGTGCCGGTTCCCGACATCGGAGGCGCCCTTCAGGACGCGGTTCTGGCGCACGACGGGACGCTGGTCATGGTGTTCGAGCCGTCCACACACGTGCCGGTGATCGTGGACGACCGCGGAACCGTGGTCCGGCGGCTGCCGGTCGACAGCGTGGGCCAGTTCTTCCATCCCAGGGTCGGGCCGAACCCCGACCTGATCTACATGCTGGGCGGTGAGGAGCGGAACTACCGGGACTGGCTGGTCGATTTGCGCACCGCGACGGTGCGGGACTTCCCGATCGGGGACCGGGCGGGGGACTGGGTGCCGGCGGTGGGGGACTGGATTTCCGCGGATCGCTTCGTGGCACCGGACCACCTCGATCTGGAGGGTCCCGACTCGTCGCTGCTCCTGTCTCGCTCCGCGCGGCCCGAGGTCGTGGGGGAGTCGCGTGTCCTGCCGGAGCCGGTCGAGATCGACCACGTCGCCCTTTCTCCCGACGGCGCATGGGCGGCAGGCGCGTGGGGTGGCTTCCGGACCGCGACCGAGATCCGGATCCTTTCGCTGGAGACCGGCGAGGTGCGGCCCTTCGTCGGTCTGGGTGCCGCCTCGACGTACGCCCCGGCCATCTCGCCGGATGGGTCGAAGATGGCGTTCGTCTCCGAGACGGCCGGCCGACCGGAGGTGTTCCTCGCCGAGTTTCCGGAAGAGGGTCGGGTGAGCCGGATCTCCGAGGGCCGTTCGGGTCAGCCGGTGTGGGATCCGTCCGGCGAGACCCTCTACTACCTCACGCCGACGGGGATGGTCGCCGCGGATCTGAGCTTCGACGATTCGGGCGTGGCCACCGTCGTGGACCGCAGACCTCTCTTCGACCTTCGGATGTACGGCACCGCCAGCGAGCAGGTGCAGACGTACGATGTGCACCCGGACGGTTTCGTGGTCGGACTCGAAGAGGGCGCCCAGGCGGGCCGGATCGTCGTGTGGAAGGACTGGATCCACGAACTGGAACCGCTTCTGGGAGTGGACTGAACGCGCCGCGCCGCGGCGTGGCGCGCGAGTGATCAACGGCCACGGATGACGCGCGAGTACGGCCGGATCCGGAGCGGCATTGCGGTACATGTGCGAGCCGGCGTATCTGTCACGGACACCGTTCGCGCAGGGGAGGAGTGCCGACGTGATCCGTCTCGAAATTCTGGGACCCGGGGAGGCGCTGGACGGTGCCGGGGAGTCCCTGGGCCTTTCGGGCCTGCCGCTCGCGCTGCTCGCCTACCTCGCGCTGACGGCTCGCCCCATCGAGCGCGACGAACTCGCGACCCTCTTCTGGCCGGGATCCGACCCCACCCGCCGCCGCCACTCGCTGCGGCAGGCCCTCAGCCGCATTCGATCGGCCGTACCGGACGAGGTGTTCGAGACGGATGGTCGGACGGTGTCCATCGATTCGATGCAGGTGGAGACCGATCGGGATGAGTTTCTCGAAGCCCTGTCGGCAGGGCGAGTCTCGGACGCCGTGGCGCTCTGGAGGGGTGTGCTCCTCGAGGGGTTCAGACGGGAGGGGGCGTGGGAGCTCGGGGAGTTCCTGGAGCGCGAGCGCACGCGGATGCAGAATGCGCTCGTCCAAGCCGTCATCGAGCGGGATGACGCCTCGGACGAGACGGAACTCGTTCTGCTCGAGGCCGCGCACCGGGCCCTCCCCCTCGAACAGCCCATCACCGCGCGGTACGCCATGGCGCTCGTGCGGGCGGGCCGTGAGGCGGAGGCCATCACGCTGGTGCCGCTGGAGGATGAGCAGGATCCGCGCGCCGCGTGGCCCGGGGTACTGGCAGCGGCCCAGGCGGCGCAGGCGGCGTCGGTGCGGGGTCGCGCCAGCTCGGCCGCGGCTCCCGGCGATGCGGTGAGGGCGACCGGCCCGGACGGAACGGGGGCCGGGCCATTCTCGACCGAGACGCGCGTTGGAGGCCGCCACTCCCGCTTCACGAGCGGCCTCGCTGCCGCCCTGGTCCTGGGTTCGGCCACCCTCGGGGCGGCCGCGATCTTCGGACACTCCTCCGTCGACGCCTCGCCGGCCACGCTCTTCTTCTGCACGGACCGCGCGGCGGATCAGGAGGGGGAAATCCAGCTCTTCCGGATGGACGAGAACGGCGTGGACAAGCATCGCGTCACGACGCAGCCGGTGTGTGGGGTCCGGCCGATCGCCGAGGACCGGCTGGTCGGCCGATCGGCACGGGCGGATGAGCGGAGGCTTCGCGTGCTGGGGCCGGCGTCCGACACGTCCACGTCCATCGCCGAATGGGACATTCTCTCGATGCCCGAGCTCGATACGCTGACCGAGGTGGAAGCCCTCAGCGTGGCCTACGGTGCAACCGGGCCGGTCGTCGCGTTCGCCGCGCGACTGCCGGCCGACACGACCCGGGAAGTGTTCAGGTGGCTGCCCGCCGAGGGGAAGGTGGAGCGACTCACGGACCATGCCGGGGAGGACAATCATGTCGACATCGCACCGGACGGGTCGATCGTGTTCCGCAGCGTCCGATCCGGAGACGCGGACGTCTGGGTCTGGTCGGAGACGGAGGGCGCTCGGCCGCTCGTCACCAGCCCGGAGCACGAGCGGGACCCGCAGCTCCGCGGAGACACCCTGCTGTTTCTTCGGGGCCGAGGCGTCGGAGCCGACGACGGCAACATCGAGGTCTGGCTCAGGGAGCTGTCGACCGGTCGCGAGACGCGGCTCACCGAGAACGACTGGAACGACTACAACGTCCACTGGTCTCCCGACGGCCGGTACCTCTGCTGGCAGAGCGAGGAGTGGGGGCACTACGAGATGGACATCGTCGTGCAGGAGCTGGCGACCGGGCGGCGGTGGACGATCGCCGGGGGTCGGGGTCGGCAATCCGAGTGCCACTGGGACCCCGGATCGCTCGGGGTCTACTACAGCGACTGGGAGGCGGACGGTCCGGAGATCTACTACACGCCCCTGACGGGTGGCACGCGGGTCAATCTGTCCATGTATCCGGGTCGGGACGGCGGCCTGGTGGTGGTCCCCGACACGCTGTTCTCTCGGGAGGAAGGCACCTGAGGCCCGGATCCGCACCCGTCAGTGGGCCAGCGCGCGCGTCCTGCCCTCCATCACGTCCAGGATCGCCGCCCGATCGGGCCCGCTCGGATGCTCCCACCCCGGTTCGTACCCGAACATGTCACGCAACGTCCGGCCTCCGAACTTCTCGTCCACGATCTCGATCTCCTCGGCGGACAGGAGACCGGGGTGTTCGACGCCACACGCGCGGCTCAGCAGCAGAATCTCCTTCCGGAGCGTGACGAAATAGTTCGCGGCCCGCGCTCCCTTGTCGAAGGGGTCCAGGCCGCGGATCAGCCACCGATTCTGGGTAGCGACCCCGGTGGGGCAGTGTCCGGTGTGACACCGCTGGGCCTGGATGCACCCGATGGCCATCATCGCCTCCCGGCCGATCGCGACCATGTCGGCGCCGAGGCAGAAGGCGGTGAGGGCGGTCTCCGGGAAGCCGAGCTTGCCCGAACCGACCCAGACCAGTCGTTCCTGTACGCCCCGCTCGGCGAAGATCCGGTACACCCGGGCGAACCCCATCTTGAAGGGCAGCGCGACATGGTCGGCGAAGGAGAAGGGCGCGGCCCCGGTGCCTCCCTCGCCGCCGTCGATCTGGATGTAGTCGACGCCGCGATCCTCGGTGGCCATCCGGTCGGCCAGCTCCTCCCAGAATCGGAGTTCGCCCA
>DATFJS010000222.1:0-4905 GCA_035269045.1 Longimicrobiales bacterium
CGCGCTCCTGCATCTGGGTCCTGAGGGTTCCGCCGAGGGTCTGGACAAGTGCCGTTGCGACCGGGCGGGCGACCTCGGACACCGCCGCAGCCGTATCCCCCGGGACGGTGGCAGTGGAAACCGCGGCCTGTGGTGGCTCGGCCTCGCCGGCGACTCCCTCGGGCGACCGGGCCGCCTCGGATCCACAGGCGGTCCCGGAAGCCAGCAGGACGACGACGAGCAGGATCTTCAGGCGGCGGGGGCGGACGATCGGGCGCATGGGACGACTCCGGGAACACGTGAGCAACGAGGGAATTTCGTGGTCGGGCCACATCTGGACATTTCGTTCGGGTACCTCCGTGTCGCCCCCGCTCATCGGTACGCCGACCGGGGACGATGGCATATCTTTAGTCTGGTGCTGGTAACTAACCAGAGACAACCCTCCCCCAACGCATTCGAGGCATCATGACCCGTTCACTCACCGCGCTGGTCGGCGCGATCACGATCCTCGCAGCCGGCCTTCTCACCGCGACGCCCGCGCAGGCGCAGAGCCCCATCCAGATCGCCATCTTTCCGTCGCTCCAGCTGGTGCCGGAGAACGAGGCCGTGAAGGGTCTCCGCCTGTCCATCTACGGCCGCAACGCCGCGATGACGGGGCTCGACTGGGGAATCGTCCAGCAGACGACGGGCCCGTTCAAGGGGCTCCAGATCGGTCTGGTCGGACTCAACGAGGGCGGGACCGAGGGCATCCAGTGGGGCGGCGTGAACATCACCGAGGGCGACCTGCTCGGCGCCCAGGTGGGCCTCATCAACTCGGCCACGTCGGGTGAGGGCCTTCAGGGGGGTGGATTCAACTACTCCCGGAACTTCCGAGGCCTTCAGATCGCTCTGGTCAACTACGCCGAGACGCTGAACGGCGTACAGATCGGATTCATCAACATCATCAAGGAGAACGGGCTCTTCCCGGTCTTGCCGATCTTCAACGTCGGCCGCTGACACACCGGCGCGGACGGACACGACGCTGACAGGCACGGCAGACCCGGGGCGACATTTCAGCCGCGGGTCTGCCCACTCCCCCGTACCACCCACCGCTGGGTGGTGAGCTCCTCCAGTCCCATCGGGCCGAAGGCGTGCACCCGCGTCGTGCTGATCCCGATCTCGGCACCCAGTCCGAGCTGACCGCCGTCGTTGAAGCGGGTCGAGGCGTTCACCATCGTGCAGGACGCGCCACTGCGCTGCACGAACGCCTCCTGAACCGCGACGTCCTCCGCGACCACCGCCTCGGTGTGTCGTGATCCGTACGTCTCGATGTGATCCATCGCGGCCTCGGCGTCCGGGACGACCTTCATCGCCAGGATGAGGTCGAGGAACTCGGTTCCCCAGTCGGCCGCGGTAGCCGGGACGGCGGCCTCGGCGAGGGCACAGACGGCCTCGTCCCCCCGCACCTCCACCCCGGCCTCGACGAGTGCGGTCACCAGTACGGGTACGATGACCTCAGCGACCGCCTCGTGCACGAGCACCGCTTCCGTGGCGTTACAGGTCGCCGGCGCGGAGAGCTTCCCGTTCAGGATGACGTCCCGCGCCATCGAGACGTCCGCGCTCTCGTCCACGTACACGTGGCACACCCCCTCGAAGTGGAGCACCGTCGGGATCCGTGAGTGCTCGTGGACGAATCGGATCAGCCGTTCGCCCCCGCGCGGGATGACCAGATCCAGGCGATCCTCCTGCTTCAGCAGCTCGCGGATGAAGTTCCGGTCCGAGGTGGTCACGAGCTGGACCACGCCCGGATCGATCCCGTGCTCCCGGAGCTCCTCGTGGATGATCGCCTCGAGGACCGTGTTGCTCTCGTTCGCCTCCCGCCCACCCTTCAGCAGACAGGCGTTGCCCGCCTTGAAGCACAGCGCGAAGGCGTCGACCGTCACGTGCGGTCGGGCCTCGTAGATCATCAGGATGGCTCCGAGCGGTGCCCGCACCTTCTGGACCTTCAGACCGTTCTCGAGCACCGAGTCGCGGGTGACCGCACCCACCGGCGCGGGCAGGTCCACCACCACCTCCACGCCGCGCGCCGTCGCCTCGATCTTCTCGGGCGTGAGCTCGAGGCGCTGCAGCTTCGCGGCTCCGAGGCCGGCCTCCCGCGCGGCCCGCATGTCCTCCGCATTCGCGGCCAGTATGCGGTCAGCGTTCGCGCGAATTCGGGCGGCGAGGCCGGTCAGCACACGGTCCCGTACGTCGTTGTCCAGCGCGGCAGATCGCACGGCGCCGACGCGGGCGGCCTCTGCGACCTCGACGGGATTCGGGAGTGCGGCTTCGACCTTCACGGGGGCTTCGGGCACGATCGTCTCCGATGGAGTGGGTGCGGGTGCGGTAATCGATGGATGATTCGGTGTGTTCGGCAGCGTACGTCTCGCGGGCGGGCGCTCGCGGGCGGGCGCGGGTTCGACGTCAGAGCGGGGGCCCGAGGACGAGGTCCGCGCGGCTGATGATCTCGCTCACGTAGCGGTATCCGAGCACGCTCTCGATCTCCTCCGCCCGACGACCCTGAAGCCGGCGGATCTCGTCCGAGGCGTAGGAGGCGAGCCCGACACCGATCCACGCACCGCCGGGCCCCCGGAGCTCGACGCGCGCGCCCATGGTGAAGTCGCCCTCGACGGACACGATGCCCGACGCGAGCAGGCTCGCCTTCCGGGTCGAGAGGGCCTCCGCGGCGCCGTCGTCCACCACGATGGTCCCGCGTGACCTGCTCCGAACCGCGATCCAGCGACGACGGGCACTGTCGTCCCATACCTTCGGAAGGATCATCGTGCCGACGTCGTCCCCCTCGAGGAGCCGCAGGAGCGCCGTGGGATCGCGGCCGTCGGCGATGACCGTGGCCACCCCCGATCCCGCCGCGATCCGAGCCGCGGAGAGCTTGGCGGCCATGCCCCCGACGCCGGTCGCGCTGCGGTCGTCGCTCACGTGCTCGAGCAGCAGCGCCGCGTCGTGGGTCATCCCGATCCGCTCCCCGACTCCACCATCCCGTCGCACGCCATCGGTCTGCGAGAGCAGGCACAGGAGCTGGGCACCCACGACAGACGTGACGAGCGCCGCGAGGTGATCGTTGTCCCCGACCCGCTGTTCGTCGTCGCTCAGCGCGTCGTTCTCGTTGATCACGGGCACGACGCCCGCGTCGAGGAGGTGAAGAAGGGTGTGGCGCGCGCTCAGGAAACGTCGGCGGTTCTCGATGTCCTCGGCCGACATGAGCAGCTGGGCCGTCTCCAGCCCGTACTCCGCGAATGCCTCCACGAGGGCGTGCATGAGGCGGGGTTGCCCGATCGACGCCGCGGCCTGGCGGGCCACCACATCGGTGGGCGGACGATCGTACCCGAGGGGGGCGTAGCCGGCCGCGACGGCGCCCGATACGACCAGGACCACGCGCAGTCGTCCGTCCCGGAGCGTGGCGACACTCGCCGCGAGAGCGCGGATCGCCTCGGGATCGAGGTGGCCGGATCCCGCCAGGACCGCGCTCCCCACCTTCACCACGGCCGTGTCCAGGTCCACGAGTCGGTGACGCGCGGAGTCGTCATGCGTTGCCCGCGCAGCTGCACTCGCCGGCGCGGTCTCTCGCGGCACCGTCGTCACGACTCCCCTCCGAACCAGTCGTCGAGGAGCGCGAGCGCCGCGCGCTGCTCCGCACGGGACTTCGTCACGACGAGCACGGTGTCGTCGCCGGCGATCGTCCCCGTGATGGGTGAGTCCTCGAGGGCGTCCAGCATGACCCCGAGGAGCTGCGCCTGCCCGGTGCCCGTGTGGACCGTGATCAGATTGGGGCCGCAGGGCGTGTAGGCCCGCACCACCGGCATGGCGGCGCCCGCGCCATCGGCATCCGGAACCGCCGTCCGCCGTTCGGTCGACTCGATGGCCACGTATCGGCCGCCGCGCTTCCTGATTCCGAGCTCCCTCAGATCACGACTGAGGGTGGACTGGTGCACGTCGAGCCCGGCCACCGAAAGCGCGTCGAGCATCTCCTGCTGGCTCTCGACGTCGTACTCGGCGACCAGGCGTTCAAGGACCGCGTGTCGTTCGGTTCGTTCGGACATGACAGCATTATGACACATATGTGTGCATATTCACAACCCCCGGCCTCGCTGTATCCGCCGTCGGCATGCTCGTCGCGCGATTGCCTGGCGCGGCCACGAGGTCCACCTTCCCCCGCCTGCCCGTAGCGCCCACTGGGAGGTGACATGACACGATGGACCGCGGCACCTCGACCGGCCTTCACGATGGTGCTCCTGGTCGGACTGACCGGCTGTGGTGACGAGCCCACCCGCGAGGACGGCACGTTCGGGAACCGGACCGAAACGACCCCGGCCGGCCTGGCGGAGGCCGATGCGCCACCGAGCTTCGAGGTGGAGGCGGACTGGCCCCGCGACATGCCCGACCTCTGGATCATGGGCTCGGTCACCGGGGTGTTCGTCGACGATCGCGACCACGTCTGGGTGACGCACCTCGAGGAAACGCTCACCCCCGAGGAACTGTCGGCCGTCCAGGATCCGCCCATCGGTACGTGCTGCCGCCCCGCGCCCGCCGTCGTGGAGTTCGATCCCGACGGCAACGTGGTTCAGGGCTGGGGTACCCCCGACCAGGACATCTCGGTCTACCCGAGGAACCCCCACGGCATCTTCGTCGACCACACCGACCATGTATGGGTCGGCACCTACCAGCACCACCGCGTGCAGAAGTTCACCCGAGACGGGGAGCTGGTGATGACGCTCGGCGAGTACGACGTGACCGAGGGGAGCGACAGCGAAACGCATCTGGGCGGCCCCGCCGGGATCTGGGTGGACCCGACGTCGAACGAGGTCTTCGTGGCGGACGGGTACCGGAATCGGCGCGTGGTGATCTTCGACGGAGAGACCGGAGAATATCTTCGCCACTGGGGCGCATACG
>DATFJS010000223.1:0-3219 GCA_035269045.1 Longimicrobiales bacterium
CACGAACCGCGTCTGCGGCATCGGGCCCTCCGCCGCGTCCACGAGCAGAACCACACCATCCACCATCCGCAGGATGCGCTCGACCTCGCCTCCGAAGTCGGCGTGCCCGGGGGTGTCCACGATGTTGATCTTCGTGTCGCCCCACGTCACTGCCGTGTTCTTGGCGAGAATCGTGATCCCCCGCTCCTTCTCGAGCGGGTTGGAGTCCATGACGCGCTCCTCGACCGACTGGTTCTCGCGGAAGACTCCGGACTGGCGGAACATCTGGTCCACCAGCGTCGTCTTGCCGTGATCGACGTGGGCGATGATCGCGATGTTGCGGATCGACATGATGGGTACGGCGTGGAGCGAACGGATATGTGGAAGGTCCGGCGACCGGCGGTCGGCGGACAGCCATGAAAGATAACCAGTCCAGCGGCATTTCGGAGGGTGTCGGGACAACTCTCCATGATCCGGACCAGCGGCCGAACGGCGGAGGCCCCCCTCGGTCGGCAGCGTCTCCCCGTGACGCGGTGGCGAGGGCGGCCTTAGACTTGCTCTTCCACGTGCCGCACCACACCTCCGTCGACCATCCCACGACACATGCGCCTCTCCCTTCCCTCCCTGCTCCGCCCGGCCACGCGGATCCGTCCCCTGTCCCTCCCCGCGCTCGCAGTGACCGTGACCGTCGGCACCACGTCGGCCCTCAGTGCCCAGGACGCCGCACCGCAGTACGCCGCCGAGGTCGAGGCCATCGCGGCCTCCGAGACGGTGCGCGAGGCCTTCGCGCTGATCGAGTCGCTGGACGACTGGACGCTCGAGCGTCACATCGAGATCACCGAGACGCCCGCGCCCCCCTTCATGGAGGAGGAGCGGGCCGCCTTCTATCTCGACCTTCTCGCCGAGTACGGAGCCGACTCCGTCTGGACCGACGAGGTAGGCAACGTGTTCGGGCTGCGTCGCGGCACCGGCGGCACCGACCGGACGGTGGCCGTCGGAGGCCATCTCGACACCGTCTTCCCCGAGGGCACCGACGTCACCGTCCGCATGGTCGGTGACACACTCTTCGCGCCAGGCGTCGGCGACGATTCGCGTGGACTGGCGATCGTCCTCACGATCCTGCGCACCATGGCCGACGAGGACATTCGCACTCGCGACGACGTCCTCTTCATCGGGACGGTCGGTGAAGAGGGGCTGGGCGACCTCCGCGGCATGAAGCACATCTACCGCAGCGGCGCCGACGCCCCCGACGTGTGGATCGAGATCGACGGCGGCGGCAACAACTCGATCGTCTCGATGGGCCTCGGCTCGAAGCGTTACCGGGTCACCTTCGAGGGGGAGGGCGGACACTCGTGGGGGGCGTTCGGCCTCGCCAACCCCGCGCACGCGCTCGGTCGTGCGATCCGGCACTTCCAGGACGTCGCGGACACACTCACCCGCTCCGGGCCCCGCACCAGCTACAACGTCGGACGCATCGGTGGCGGTACCTCGGTGAATTCGGTCCCGTTCGAGGCGTGGATGGAGGTGGACATGCGCTCCGTCGACCCCGCCTCGCTCGACCGCATCGAGCAGGTGTTCCTGGCCGCGATGGACCGCGCGCTGGAGGAGGAGAACGCGCTGGCCCGCGAGGGTGAGCCGCTGACGGTGAACAAGGACAAGATCGGCGATCGGCCCTCGGGCGAGATGGATCCGGAGCACCCGCTGGTGCAGCGCGCCATGGCGGTCACGAACTTCATGGGCCAACCACCCTACCTGAGCCGTTCATCGACCAACTCCAACACCCCGATTTCGCTGGGCGTCCCCGCCGTCACGATCGGTCGCGGCGGCATCGGTGCGAACGGCCACGCCCTCGACGAATACTGGGTGAACCGCGAAGGCTGGAAGGCCGTCCAGCGCGCACTCCTGCTCACGCTCACCGAGGCGGGCCTCCCCGGCGTCACCTGACGCTGCGCCCGAACGACCCGAGATGAACGACGCCCCCCGTCTGCGACCGACGTTCACGATCCCGCTCGGCGTCGAGCGCGAGGAGGCCATCGAGCGGATTCGGGAGGGGCTCGATGCCGCCGTACCCGCCAACCGGTGGATCGGAAAGGGACGGTGGGCGGAGCTGCACGTCCCGGGGCACGAGCGACGAATCTGGTCGCCGCACCTCTCCATCCGTATCGACGACTTCGATGCGCACCACCGCTCCGGCGGACATCCGGCGGACACCGCGTGCGTACTGTTCGGTCGGTATGCACCCCGACCGGAGGTCTGGACGGGGTTCGTCTTCTTCTACGCGGCGGTCGCGTTCATCGTGCTGCTCGGCGCGATCCTCGGGTACGTCCAGTGGGCGTCGAACGAGTCGACGTGGGGCCTGTGGGCCGTCGCCGTAGGGGCACCCGTTCTCCTGGGACTGCACCTCGCCTCGTGGCTCGGCCAGCGGTGGAGCCACGACCAGATGGTCGAACTCCGGGACATCCTGGGGCCCGTGGTGGAGCCGCTGCGCATCGACGTGGAGAGGACCACCGACTCCGAGCCCGTGTAGGGACCCGCATGGGCAAGCGACGCACACCGATCGTCTCCGGGGGTGAGCCCCGTACGCTGCACGGCCGAGCCGTGGCCGCGACGCTCGACCTGCACGGCTTCGACGCGCGCACTGCCGAGCGCCGCGTCGCCTCCTTTCTCGAAGCGAGAGCCCGTACGCACCGGGGGGAGGTCGTGAAGATCGTCACCGGGAAGGGCACTCGATCGGCTGGCCGCGAGGTCATGCGCCAGCTGGTCCTCGAGGCGATCACCGATTCATCGGCCCATCACGTCGCCGACTGGGGCGTCGAGACCGGCGGCGGCGCCTACCTGGTCGAGATCCGGGGCTGAGTCGGTCGGGTCAGTCGCCCAGCACGTACCCGAAGATCAGCGGCGCAACGATCATCGCGTCCGAGTTGATGAAGAACTTCGGGGTGTCGGCGTCGAGCTTCCCCCAGGTGATCTTCTCGTTCGGGGGCGCCCCCGAGTAACCGCCGTAGCTGGTCGCGGCGTCGGTGATCTGCGCGAAGTAGCCCCAGAAGGGGACGTCTTCCTGGAGATCCTGGATGATGCACGGGACGGTGCAGATCGCGAAGTCACCGGCGATCCCGCCGCCGATCTGGAAGAACCCGACGGACGGCACCTCGCCGTTGCCGTGGTTCTCGCGGTACCACTCGATGAGCTCGGCGAACTGCTCGGTCCCCGACTTCACGCATTGATGATGGGCGATATTCC
>DATFJS010000224.1:0-2559 GCA_035269045.1 Longimicrobiales bacterium
CCAGCGAGGGGTCGCTGCCCGGAGCCGGGGATGAGCCGATCCCCGCACCATGGCCGTCTCCGCCGAGTCCGGTCGGATCCCGCCCCACGATGGGGAGGTCCGGCCCGCGCGTCGTGTCCCCGCTCACGCGTCCGCCTCGAGGGGCGTGCCCTCGACCCAGGCGGCGTCACCATCGGCGTAGTGTTCGTGCTTCCACACCGGCAGCCGCTTCTTGATCTCCTCGATGATCCAGCGATTCACCTCGTACGCCGGAGCGCGGTGCGGCGTCGCCACGGCGATGCCGACGCTCGCCTCGCGAAGGTCCAGCGTTCCGATCCGGTGCACGACCGCGACCGCCCCCGCCTCGAGACGCCCGGCCGCCTCCCGTGCGATCTCGTCCATGACCTTCTCCGCCATCTCCACGTAGGCCTCGTAGCGCATGCCCGAGACGGGGCGTCCATCCGCGTGGTCCCGCACCGTGCCGAGAAAGAGAAGCGCGGCACCGTGCCCGTCGGCCGCGACCGCGTCGAGCAGGGGCTCGGGGTGGATCGGGGCGTCGATGATCCGGGCCATCGCGACGGTGGCGCTCATCCGCCGGCCACCGGTGGGAGGAGCGCTACCTCGTCACTCGGGGCGATGGCATGGTCCGACCGGACCACGTGATGGTTCACGACGACCGCCGCGGCTTCGGGCAGTCGCGCGAGGTCGTCGTCGAGTGAGCGCACCCGAGCGACCAGGTCGGCCGCCGTCGCCCCGTCGGGCAGCGTCACCGAGCGCCGTTCGGCGCCGGCGAGATCCCGGTAGGATGCGAAGAAGAGGACGTCGATCTGCATGGGCGGCCCGAGGGAGCGGAGGTCTGTTCAAGGTAGCCGTCCCGCCGGGGATTCGTTCCCGAACTGCGCGGGGTCAGGGGCCGGACCCCGAACCGGATCAACCGAACGGCTGCCCCGATGGTGCCCCACGCGGCCCGCGTTCGCCACCCCTCAGGCGGCGGATGCGCTCGCCCATCTGCTCACGCAGCGTGTAGAAGCGGAGCAGCTGCCCGGGATCGAGCACGGCCTCCAGGCGATCGTGCTCGACTTCCAGGAGCCTCAGTTCCTCCCGCTTGATCGCCAGGAACTCCTCGAGCGCCTCGACCGACTGCTCCTCCGAGAGATAGACCCCCGTGCCGTCGAGACGGCGCTCGAGCGCGATTTCCCGCATCCGGAGCGCCCGGCGGTCCTCCTGCATGGCCTCGACGACACCGAAGAGGGCATCGGTCGTCACCGAGTCGACGCCGAGCTCGTTCTGCACGAGCGTCCGGAACTGCATCATGATCCGATGCTCGATCTGAGCGCGGTTCGTGGAGCCTCGTGCCGGTGGACCCTGCTGGGCGAGCAGCGGCGCCGATCCGATCGCCAGCAGTGCGGCCGCGACCAGTCCCGTCCGCAGCCGACCTCGACCACTCCGACCGCACGTCCGTCCGTCGTTCCGGTTCATCCTCATGCTCCCGCCTCCAGTTCCTCGAGCAGCGCGAGAAGCGCCGCATCCGAAAGTCCATCCAGTGCGGGCGACCCCGCGATCAGTCCGTCGTCACTCGCCCAGACCGACGGTGTGAGCGTCCGCTCCGCCATCGCGAGCTCCTCCGCGCCGGCGGGTCCCGGCACGTCCGTCATCCGCTCCATCATCGACGGCGTCCCGACGGCGAGAACGAGCAGCGCGGCGGCGGCGAGCATCCAGGCCGGGGGGCGCAGGCGAGAGCGCGCCGCGCCGCGTCCGGCCTCGAGGCTCAGGACGCCGTCGGGCTGCACCGCGACCTCGGCATGCACCGCCGCACGGATTCGTGCTTCGAGGTCCCCGGGGACCGGGGGAACCGTCGCCGACAGCGCACGAACCGTCTGCCACGTCTCGGCGCAGGCCGGGCATCCGCGCAGGTGTCGCTCGATCTCACGCCGAGCCTCCGTCGGCATCCCGCCGTCCGCGAACTCGGGCAGCCTGTCGTTCAGATCCGCGCACTTCATGTCGATTCCTCCGTCATCCACGTCCTCACCTTCGTGATCCCGTGGTGGTAGTTCACCCGGGCCGAGCCTTCGCTCGATCCGATCACCTCGCCGACCTCCCGGAAGCTCAGTCCCTGGTCGATCCGCAGTTCCACCGCCAGTCGCTGCTTCTCCGGAAGACGATCGACGAGGCGGCGGACCCTCCGCGCCTCGTCGCGCAGCACCGTGCGTTCCGCCGGCGACGATCCCGATGCGGCCACCGGCGCCACCACATCCAGCGCCGCCTCGTTGCGGCGCCCCACCGACCGGAGCGCCGTCCGCGCCTCGTTCTTGACGATCGTGGCGAGCCATCCGAGAAAGGGGCTGTCACCCCGATATCCCGACAGTCCGCGTGCCGCCTTCACGAACGCATCCTGCACGACGTCGGATGCGACGTCGGGATCGCGCACCACGCTGAGCGCCACCCGATACGCCAGTTCGTAGTGGCGGCGGATCAGCGAGTCGAGCGCGGCGACGTCTCCGTCCCGGGCCCGATCTACGAGCGCATCGTCGCGCTCCCGGGTCTCGCGTCTGGCGTGCATCATCTCGACCGGGGGACGAA
>DATFJS010000225.1:0-20569 GCA_035269045.1 Longimicrobiales bacterium
GACCGGATGAAGGGGGAGCTCGTCGACATCCTCGAGCGCGTCGGTCCCGAAGATCAGGAGAGCCGGAACGCGCTGGGCGCGCTCGTCGGCTGGGACAACACCGCGTCCCGAGATTCGCGCGGCAGTTCGCTCTTCGAGCTGTGGGTCGACGAGTACTTCGACCTGGTGCCCGATGCCCTCGCCTACGACGTCGAGTGGACCGAGGACGAGCCGATGACGACCCCGCGCGGCGTCGGCGACGAGGCGGCGGCCGTCGAGGCGTTCCAGCGGGCAATCGAGGAGGCCGAACGCCGCTGGGGCACCTGGGACGTCACCTGGGGCGAGGTGCACCGCATTCGTCCGGACTCGAGCGAGATCGACCTGCCGGTGGGTGGCTGCGCGAGCGCGCTCGGCTGCTTCCGGGTGGTGGGCTTCCGCGACGACGATGACGGGAGGTACAGCGGCTACCGGGGGGACGGATGGGTGGTCGCGGTGGAGTTCGCGGACACGCCCGTCGCGCACTCGGTCCTCCTCTACGGCAACTCCAACCGGCCGCAGTCGCCGCGGTACTACGACCAGGCCGAGCTGTTCAGCGAGAACCGCATGAAGCCCGTGGCGTTCACGCTCGACGACATCGAGCGCGGCGCGGTGACGCGGTACCGGCCGGGGGCGGCGGCGCGCAGGTGAGCGCGGATCGCTCACCCGCCGCTGTGCACGTGCCCCCGGCACCGCTCCTCGCCTTCCTCGACCTGTACGGCCGCGGCGAGTACTGGGAGAGTCACGAGGTGCTCGAGGGGCCGTGGCGTGAGACCGGCTCCGACTTCTACCAGGGCCTCATCCTGTACGCCAGCGCCTGGGTGCACTGGACACGGGAGAACGCGCACGGCGTGGACGCCCAGCTGAGGAAGACGCTCGAGCGGCTGGGCGGCTATCCGGACGCGTATCTCGGGATCGACGTGGCCGCGATTCGTCGGCACTGCCACGAGGTCCGGGCGGTGGTCGGCTCGGAGACCGACTGGCCTCGGCGGACACACCCACTCGGACTCCGGGCCGATCCGTTCCGGATTCGGGGCGACGAGATCGAGCTCGAGACCCGCGAGGCCCCGCTCGAACGCGGTGAAGGTGGCCCGGAGGGGGATCGCGATGACTGACCGCACGTCGGCGGGCATCCGCGCCGCGATTCTCGGACTCGGCGTGAATGCGACGCTCGTCGTGACCAAGATCGGCGCGGGCCTGATCGGCAACTCCTACGCCCTCGTGGCCGACGGCGTGGAATCGACGCTCGACCTCTTTTCGTCCCTGATCGTATGGCGTGGACTGCGGGTGGCCGGTCGTGAGCCGGACGATCTGCATCCGTTCGGCTACGGGAAGGCGGAACCGCTGGCTGCGGCCATCGTGGCGGTCATGCTGCTGGTCGCCGCCGTGGGGATCTCGATTCAGGCGGTCCGGGAGATCGTCGTCCCGCATTCTGCGCCGGCACCGTGGACCCTGGGTGTCCTCGTCGCCGTCATCCTCGTGAAGGAGGGCCTCTTCCGGCGGGTCAGCGACGTCGGGAGCGCGACGGGGAGTTCGGCGGTGACCGCCGACGCGTGGCACCATCGGTCCGATGCCATCACGTCGGGTATGGCCTTCCTCGGCATCCTGGTGGCCCTGATCGGAGGCCCGGGGTGGGAGCGTGCCGACGACATCGCGGCACTCCTGGCATCCGGGATCATCTTCTGGAACGGCACACGTCTGCTCCGTCCGGCCCTCGCCGATCTGATGGATCGAGCACCGGACACGGAGCTCCTCGATCGAATCCGCGACGTCGCGGAGGGTGTGGAGGGCGTGCGGCGGATCGAGAAGGTGATGGCGCGCAGCGTCGGCACCGGGTACCGCGCGGTCATGCATGTCCATGCCGATCCGAAGATGTCGCTGCGGGATGCACACGGCCTAGGTGGGGAGGTGCGCTCCACGGTACGCACGACGCTCCCGCGGGTTCTCGACGTCGTGATCCACATGGAGCCCGACGAGGCGGGTGTTCCCGACCCGGGTGCCGTCAGTCCTTCAGATTCCGAACACCGCTGACCAGCAGCAGCATGACGGTGAAGGGCAGTGCGAAGCCGAGCAGTGCGAGGGTGAGTTCGTCCTCCCCGGGGTGTGCGGTGGCGTCGAAGACGAGCCACGACGTGTAGGCGACGTACCAGAGCAGGAAGAGCGCGCCTTCCCACCGGGAGACGATCCATCCGGAGTACAGGATCGGCACCGCGACCAGCGTCACCGCGATCATCAGTGGGATGTCGAAGGTGAGGGCACCGGTCGAGACGGCCATCCCTCCGGGCGCGGCGAGAGCACCGGCGCCGAGGACTCCGAGCAGGTTGAAGACGTTGCTCCCGATGACGTTTCCGACCGCGATGTCGCGCTGACCTCGCAGACTCGCGAGCACGGACGTGGCGACCTCGGGCAGCGACGTCCCGGCGGCCACGACGGTCAGCCCGATCACCAGTTCGCTCACACCCAGCCGCTCCGCCGTGGTGACGGCCGCGCCGACGAACCAGCGCGATCCGAGCACGAGCAGCGCCAGCCCGACGAGTGCGACGAAGACGTCGGTAGTCCGACTCCCCCCCGGACGGGGTGGATCGGGATCCGGGCCGACGCCGGCCGGGGGATCGTTCGACTCCGTTGCGGCACCCGCTGTCGCCGGTCCGCTGCCCATGCGGATCAACGTGGTGACGTAGACGACCAGTCCCGTCATCAGGAGCGCACCGTCCAGGGCTCCGATCTCGCCGTCGAGAGCCATGAGCCCCACGAGCAGGGAAGCACCGAGCGCGACGGGAAGGTCGAAGCGCACGAGCTGCCGCTCCACGACGAGGGGCGCGAACAGCGCGGCGATGCCGAGGATGAAGAGGATGTTGAAGATGTTGCTTCCGACGACGTTTCCGAGCGCCACGTCCGCATTTCCGGCCAGCGACGATCCGATCGACACGGCGAACTCCGGTGCACTCGTCCCGAAGGCGACGACGGTGAGTCCGACGACCAGGGGGGAGATCCCCAGGCCCGCTGCGATGCGCGACGCTCCCCGCACGAGGAGTTCGGCCCCTCCGACGAGGAGGATGCCGCCTCCGACGAAGAGGACGAGGGTGGTGAGCATCGCGACGCCCGGCGTACGCTATCGGGTCGGCCGGTACGTCGGCGCGGCCGCCCTCTTCGTGGCCCGCTCGAGCGACGGGATGTTCACCTTTTCCGCGAGCAGTTCGACGGTGCGGAGCAGCTGTGATCGGGAGGGCATCGCCGGTGGGCCAGAAGGAGAGACGAACGGGCGGACGACACGATTCACCCGCAGGTACCACACGTGACGGTCTCCGGGAAGACGAACAGGCGGCCAGGGGGAATCGCGCCGTCACAGTCTTCACAGACCCCGTAGGTCCCCTCGTCGATCCGTTCGAGGGCACCGCGAAGCTGCGCGAATCGGGCGCGTTCCCGCTCCGCGAGGTTCTCCGCCATGCTCTGATTCTGGAGTGAGTCCATGCGCGAGAGGCGGCCGACCGCTGCCTGATCGAGTTCGACCGTCGCGGTCGCCTGGTCGGAGACCGCCATGCTCTTCTCCAGCTTCGCGAGCTGGCGCTCGATCTCGGCGCGGAAGTCCGCGAGCTGGTCGGGGGTGAGGTGCGACATGGCGCCGAAGATACAAGGTTGATCGACAGGGCCGCATCCCGAGCCCGATTCTCGATCCCGTGATCACGTGACGACCGAGCCCGTCGATCATCATCCCATCCGTCGGAGACCGATCCAGATGTCCGTTGCACGAATCCCCCCGGAAGCACGCGTGTGCCGGCCCACGGCCACGCTCCGACGACTGGCCACGCTTGCGGTCGTTCTGCCTGGACTGACCCTCAACGCCGCGTGCGATACCGCGAGTTCGCCCGAGGATTTCGGGTCGATCGCCGCCGCGTCCCTCCCGACGATCGACGGAGACCTCACCGTGGCCGGTGTCACCGCCACGGTCGAAGTGCTGCGGGACAGCTACGGCGTGCCGCACATCTATGCCGAGAATCTGGACGACCTCTTCTTCGCACAGGGATTCGTTCAGGCGCAGGATCGACTCTGGCAGATGGACATGTATCGGCGGGCGGGCGAGGGCCGGCTGGCCGAGATCCTCGGCCCCGACGCCCTCCGACACGACCGCCTCGCCCGGCTGGTCAGGTACCGGGGGCCCTGGACCGAGGCGGAGTACGCGTCCTATCACCCGGAAGGCCGCCGTATCGTCGATGCGCTCACGGCCGGGGTGAATGCATACATCGATCACGCCACCACCGCGGACGAACTCCCCGTCGAGTATGCGCTCACCGGTATCCAGCCGGAGCGCTGGACCGCCGAAGCCACACTGCTCCGGATGCAGACCGCGATGCCGCTCGGCGATGCCCGTTCCGAACTCGCGCTCGCTCGGGACGTCGCCGAGCTGGGAGCCACCGAAGCGAATCGGCGTGAGGACCCGACGCCGTATCGCGATCTCGTGGTGCCCGAGGGTGTCGACTACTCGCTCATCACCGACGAGGTGGTCGACGGCCTCCGCGGCTTCAGTGGGGGCATGGCCCGGCCCGACCTCGTCGAGCCCTTCCGGACGTGGCTGGAGGCGTACGCCAACGAGCAGGGGGGTGCCCGCGAGAATTCGCCCGGCAGCAACAACTGGGTGATCGCACCGGAGCTCACCGCCACCGGCGAGGTCTTCATGGCCAATGACCCCCACCGCTCGGTCACCAACCCCTCGTTGCGCTACGTCGTGCACCTCGACGCGCCCGGATGGCAGGCGGTCGGCTCCACCGAGCCGGTGCTTCCGGGCGTCGCCATCGGCCACAACGGGCGGGTGGCGTGGGGTCTCACCATCGTCGGGACGGACCAGTCGGACGTCTATATCGAGACCGTGAATCCGGCAGACCCGGGACAGGTACGCTGGCGGGACGGCTGGGAGGATCTCCGTGTGGTCGTCGACACCATCGACGTGCTCGACGGCGAGCCGCAGATCGTGGAGCTCGAGTACTCGCGTCACGGCCCGATCTTCCACCGGGACACCGTGAACGGTCTGGCATACGCGGTGCGCTCGACCATGCACGAGCCAGGCACGACGGGATACCTGCCGGCTCTCCGGCTCAACGTGGTGGACGACTGCGCCGAATTCCTCGAGGAACTCGCATACTGGACGGCGCCCACCGAGAACATGATGTGTGGCGACGAGGGCGGGAACATCGCCTGGCGCGCCGCGGCGCTGTCCCCGGACCGGGACGGATGGCACGGGCGACTTCCGGTGCCGGGCGACGGCCGGTACGAGTGGAGCGGCTTTCTGGAGGACTTGCCGGAGGAGTACAATCCGGATCGCGGCTGGATCGCCACGGCCAATCACGACATCCATCCGCCCGGGTGGGATCCGCCGCTGTACTTCAAGTCGGGCGACTCGTGGCCCCGCTACGCGCGCCTGGAGCAGGTACTCGGGGGCGGGTCCGACTTCACCATGGACGACATGAAGGCCCTGCAGCTGGACGCCTTCTCGGCGCGCGCGGCCGCCGCACTTCCCGCCTTCGACGGCTGGATCGCCGGGGACCCCGACGTCGAGGCCGCGCGCCGGGACCTCGCCTCCTGGAACGCCGTCTTCGACCGGAGCAGTCGAGCCGCAGTGATCTGGTACGAGATCCGATGGGACGTTCCCGACGAGGCCGTCGACCCGGCCACGCTCCCTGCACGCAGGAAGGCACTGCTCGAGCCCGTGATCGCCGCCGGGCTCCAGGAGCTTCGAGAGGAACTGGGCGAGGATCCCTCGGAATGGCGGTGGGGCCGCGTCCAGCGGAGCGAATTTCCGCACCGACTGGTCGCCGCCTGGGACATCCCTCCCGTCGAACGATCCGGGGGTGCGGGGACCGTGGCCGCCACCGGCGCGACCTACCGACACATCGTGGACTTCTCGGACCTCGATGCCTCGGTCTTCACGAACGCACCCGGCCAGTCGGCCCGGCCCGGAAGTCCGTTCTACTCGAACCTCGTGGAGCCGTGGGGCGCGGGAGAGTACTTTCCGATGCTCTTCAGCCGAGATGCGGTGGAAGCCGACACGCAGGCCCGACTTCGGCTGATTCCCGCGGGCTGAAGAGTCGCGCGCCACGTCCACGACGCCTCATCTCTCCCATGTCCACAGCGAGTGACCAGATGCCACGTTCGACGCGTTTCCCGACGGCCGCCCTGATGGCGGGCGTGTTCGCCGCGAGTGCATTCCAGCAGGCCGTGCACGCTCAGGCACCGCCCGCCGTTCCCGTCCCTCAGGACGCCCCGGCACGCTACCACGAGCTTCCGCCGCTCCGTGTCCAGGCGGACGAACAGCAGACCTGGGTCGAGGCCCGGCTCGACCGGGTGCTGCCGGAGCTGATGGCGGAGTACGACGTCGACATGTGGATCCTCTCGATGCGGGAGTACGCGGAGGATCCGGTCTTCTGGAGCGTTACCGCGCCCACGACCTTCGCTGCCCGCCGCCGGTCGATCTACGTGTTCACGCGGCGGGACGACGGGTCCGTCGAGCGACTGGCGCTCGGAGGGGGCACGCAGGACGGACTCTACGAGGCGTACCGGTCACAGCGGCCCGTGTCGGACATGGAGGGCGACGGGGCCGGGAACGCGGAGCTGGTCGGGAACGAGCAGTGGCAGCTCCTGAGGGAAGTCGTGGAAGATCGCGATCCCGCCGACATCGTCCTCAACATCGACGAGGTGCAGGCGTTCTCGGACGGGCTTCATGCCGGGGAGCGGGAGGCGCTCGAGCGGGCGCTCGGATCATACGGGGAGCGGGTGCGCCGGGAGCCACGCCTCGCCGTGGACTACATCGCGGGCCGTGTCCCGGAGATGATGCCGCGCTACCGCGAGGTCATGGAGACGGTGCACGCGATGCTGTCACGCGCCTTCTCGAGCGCGGTGATCACACCCGGGGAGACGACGGTCGACGACGTGCGGTGGTGGCTGCGCGAAGAGGTACAGCGCCTCGGGATGACCACGTGGTTCCACCCCTCTGTGAGCGTCCAGCGTGCCGGCGATGTGCCGGAGGACGGTCCGGCGGTGATCGAGCGGGGCGACCTCCTCTGGGTCGACTTCGGCGTCGTCGCCATGAACCTGCACACCGACACGCAGCACCTCGGATACGTCCTGCGCGAAGGCGAGACCGGGGCGCCGGCCGGGCTGCAGCAGTGCCTCGCCACGTCGAACCGCCTGCAGGACATCCTGCTGGCCGAGATGGAGCCGGGGCGAGCCGGCAACGAGATCCTGGCCGAGGCGCTCGCGGTCATGCGATCGGAGGGCATCGACGGCACGATCTACACGCATCCGATCGGTGACCACGGCCACGGCGCGGGTCCGCTGATCGGTCGGTGGGACGCGCAGGAGGGTGTGGGGCCCCGGGGCGACGTGGTGCTCCGGCCCGCGACCTGGCACTCGATCGAACTCCAGAGCACGTCGCCGATCCCCGAGTGGGGCGGCAAGGCGGCGAGCTGCCGTCAGGAGGAGGAGGCGTACCTCGACGAGCAGGGCGAGCGGCACTGGGTCTTCCGCAGGCAGGAGGACTTCCATCTCGTCTGGTGAGGGCTCGCGAGGCGGGACGTTCGCCCCGCTTCGCGGCGATGGCGGGCGAGGGAATGCCCCGATACGCCGGCTCCTCGCCGTGGATGCCGGACTTCGGGCGGGAATCGCGATCTACTCGGGCGACGGCCGCCTCGAGTCGTACCGCTCGACCAACTTCGGCGCTCTGTCTCGACTGAAGCGTGGCGTCTACTCGGTGATGCGCGACGTCGAGGGCCTGACCGCGGTGGTCGTGGAGGGCGGCGGTACGTTCGCGGACCCCTGGCTGCGGGAGATCGAGCGACGTGGTGTGTCGGGTGCGCGCGTGGACGCCGGGATCTGGCGCGAGAAGCTGCTTCTCCCGCGTGACCGGCGCTCCGGCGTCGATGCCAAGGAGCAGGCGGACATCGTGGCTCGGCGCATCATCGCGTGGTCCGGTGCGCCGAAGCCGACGTCGCTCCGCCACGATGCGGCGGAGGCGATCCTGATCGGCCTCTGGGGAGTGCTGCGGGTCGGGTGGGTCGACGCCGTGCCGCAGGAGGTGCTGGACGGCTGAGGCGCTGTCGCGACGGTGCCGGGGATGGCGTCAGCCGGGCATCGTGAGCCCGTGGCGGTCAGCCCGAGAGTATCTCCAGCAGCGCCTCGAGGTGCTCGGTTCGATGCGCCGGGAACGTCGCGATCCGGATGCATCGGTCCTTCAGGTTCCGGTATCCGCTTCCGATCACGAACCCCGCCTTTCTCGCGCGACGGATCGCCTCGGCGGGGTGCTCTACGACGAGGTTGTGGACGGTCGCCGATCGCCAGCCCTCCTCCTCGACGAAGAAGTCGGCGTCGAGGCGCCCCGAGGTCACGGCGTCGTTCACGAGGCCTGTCAGCGCGCAGCAGTGCCCGGCCATGGCGGCCCCGTCCGCCCCTTCCATCGCCCGCCCCAGCAGCGCGAGCCCCAAGATGTTGGGCGTGTCGTAGGTCTGGCCCGTCTCCATCTTCTCGGCCATCACCGGAAGGTCCTGCCAGGGGGCGACTCTGCGCCCGTCACCGAGCGCCCGGGCCCGCTCGACCGCCCGCGGACTCACGACCACCAGCGCCAGTCCCGCAGGGAGGCCGAGCGCCTTCTGTACCGACGCGAACCACACGTCCGCGATCCGGAAGTCGATGGGGACGCCCCCCATGGACGAGGTCGCGTCCACCGCGAGCAGCGTGTCGGGATGTGAGGCGTCGAGCCGGGCCCGGAGACGGCCCAGTTCGTCGGCCGGCCACAGCATGCCCGTGCTCGTCTCGTTGTGGGTGACGCTCAGAAGCTGCGTCCCGGCCGGAATCTCCGCGTCGACATGGGGCGCCCGCGACCACTCGTGCTCGATCCGGTGCTCCTGCAGCCCGATCATGCGCGCCGAGTCCGCGAACCGCTTCCCGAAGGCGCCGCCGACGAAGTGTGCCGAGCGCTCGGTCACGAGGTTGCGCAGCGCCAGCTCCATCGACGCCGTGGCCGAGGGCTGCGTCACCACCGCGTAGTCGTCCGGAATCCCCAGGACCCGTCGCGTTTCGGCGATCGCGTGGGCCACGGTCGCCTTCACGGCCGGTCCGCGGTGGGAGAGCGCCAGGAGGCCCGATGCCGCGATCTCCGCCGCGGCGTCGGCCAGTCCGGGCGCCAGATCGGCGGGACCCGTGTTGAACGAGGCGACGATGTCCATCGATCCCTCCGGCGTCGTCGGACGCTTCACCGGATCGACTCCGTCCGGGCGGCCGTCCTCGGTGCGACCCACATCAGTAGAGGACTCGTGCCTTGATCGTCCCACCGATTTCCCGGAGCGGAGGCAGGATGTCTTCCGCGTCCACCTCGTCGACGTCGAGCACGACGTATCCGACCTCGCCGCGGGTCTGGAGGTGCTGCCCGAGGATGTTCACACCGCGGTCCGCCAGCAGGTCGTTGATCGAGGACAGCACACCCGGCCGATTCCCGTGGATGTGCAGCACCCGGTGACCGCCCTCGTGCGGTGCGAGCGCGAGCTGCGGAAAGTTGACGGAGGCGGTCGTGGCTCCGCTGTCGCTGTACGCGACCAGCTGGCCCGCGACGTCCGTCCCGATGGCCTCCTGGGCCTCCTCCGTCGAGCCGCCGACGTGGGGGGTGAGGATCGCATTGGGAATCCCCCGGAGCGGACTCTCGAAGGTCTCGTCCTTCGACTTCGGCTCCTTCGGAAAGACGTCCACCGCTGCCCCACGGAGCCGCCCGTCCTTCAGTCGCTCGGCCAGCGCCTCCACGTCGACGACCGAGCCCCGGCTGGCGTTGATCAGGTAGGCACCCGGCCTCATCCGGTCGAGCCTGGCAGCATTCATCAGGCCGCGCGTGATCGCCGTCTCCGGGACGTGAAGCGAGACGATGTCGGACTGCTGGAGCAGCGCGTCGAGCGATTCCATCGCACGAGCGTTCCCGAGAGTCAGCTTCGGGACGATGTCGTGGTAGATCACCTTGAGGCCGAACGCCTCCGCCAGGATCGACACCTGCGATCCGATGTGGCCGTAGCCCACGATCCCCAGCGTCTTGCCTCGGAGCTCGTGCGAGTCGACCGCCGACTTCCGCCACAGCCCCTCGTGGGCCAGCATGCTCTTCCGGTGGACGTCGCGCATCAGCATCACCGACAGCCCGAGCACCAGCTCGGCCACGGAGCGGGTGTTGGAGTGCGGTGCGTGGAAGACCGGGATCCCCTTCTCGGCGGCCGTATCCAGCGCCACCTGATTCGTACCGATGCAGAAGCAGCCGATGGCCATCAGGCGGTCCGCAGCCTCCAGGACCTCGGGGGTGAGCTGGGTGCGGGATCGGATCCCGATCATCTCGACCTTCGCGATCGCGTCGAG
This sequence comes from Longimicrobiales bacterium, assembly GCA_035269045.1. Taxonomy (GTDB): domain Bacteria; phylum Gemmatimonadota; class Gemmatimonadetes; order Longimicrobiales; family Gaopeijiaceae; genus Gaopeijia. The sequence continues at coordinate 10,390 of DATFJS010000225.1, forward strand.
CAGGTCCTGTCCTCGCAGCGCGTCGGAGAGGCGCGTCACGCTCGTGTAGCCGGCCGCGCGGAAGACCTCCTCGGCGCGTTCGTGGATTCCCTCGAGGAGGAGGACGCGGATCTGGTCGCGGGGCCGGGTGAGGCGGGTGTCGGGCATCGAGGGGGAGGGGTGGAGTCGAAGAGAAGCAGGCGTGGACGGCGATTCAGAGCAGTTCGGAAAGGACACGTCGAAGGTCGGCCATGCTACCCGCCTCGGGCACATCCGCTTCATCGAGAAAGTCACGGCGGACGTGTCGGGTGAATGCGATGAAGCCGTCCGCGAGGCCTGCGGTCGCCAGCGCGTGGTCCGTGGCCCCGTCCCCGACCGCCCAGATCGGGCCGGGCCATGTCGCATCGAGCCGTCGCACACCTTCGACCTTCGAGTCGACGAAGCCGTCCTCGACCAGTCCATCGAAGCTTCCGTCGGATGTCCACCGGGCCGATACGGCGTGGACCCGATCCGGGTCGATCCCGAGGGTCCGAGCGGAGGGGAGAATCACGTCGCGGAAGCCACCACTGACGATTCGGACGGCATGACCGGTGTCGGCCAGCCACTTCACGCATTCACGGGCCTCGGTCGCGATCCGATCGGCAAGAACTGCACCGACGCCTCGCACGGCGTCACGCGATGGAGCGGCCAGCCGCAGGCGTGACTCGAGCGAAGTCCGGAAGTCCAACTCGCCCTCCATGCCCCGCCGAGTGATTTCGGCGACTCGCGCGAGCACCGCGGGGTCGGAGACCGTCGCGGCGAGCACCTCCTCGAGGCTCTCCACCGGGATCAGCGTGCTGTCGAAATCGAAGACGACCGTTGCCATGGGAGGCATACGGCCGGAGTCGCTCACGAAGCGCAAGAGCGGCCTTGTCGGGGAGCGGGCTTCCGGCAATCGCTCGGGCACGCAACGGGGGACGGTGGCCCGTGGATCCGGAGGCGTGCGACGGGGACGATTCCAGCTGCCCCGATCATCCAAACGGGCCCGGCCTCCTGAGAGACCGGGCCCGTTTCAGTTCAGACGATCCTGGATGCGGCGATCAGATCACCAGCTCCAGCCGCCTGTCTCGATCACTTCCCGTCCGGCTCCGAGCGGACCGATTCCTCCGTGGCCGAGCTCGGCTGCGGCGAGATGCGTCGTGTGGATCTTGATGGTGTGCTCCCTTTTCATCGCTCGAGCCTGTGCTGGCGCCGTCGTACCTGCTTATCCGTAATGGATCACCCGGCGGAGTCACTGCCCAGCGAACATTCGTCGGGGGGTACCCTAACTTTCGTTGGGGGTGGTTCGATTCTCGGCCGGAGATCTCCGGGGGTCCCGGGCGTGCGCCAGGGCCGCGAGCTGGACGCGGTTGGAGATATCCAGCTTCCCGAAGATCGAGTGGACGTGCATCTTGACCGTGCCTTCGACGATGCCGAGGTCCCGAGCGATGCGCTTGTTGCTCGACCCACTCGCGACGAGGTGGACGACCTCGACCTCGCGTGGGGTGAGCTCGGGCCAGGCGCCCTCCGCAGGTCCCGTCCGGGCAAGCCGGAGCACACGCTCGAGCAGCGAATCCGCGAAGGCGAACTGCTCCTCGTTGGCGGCGCGGATCGAGGTGACCAGGTCGGCAGATGGAGCTTCCTTCAGCACCACGGCCACACGTCCGAGGTGTAGCGCCTCGAGCAGGTCGTCGTCCTCGAGTGACGCGGACAGCAGCACCACGGGCGTGTCGTTGCCGGCCTCACGCAACCGGCGGATCACCTCTACCCCGGTGCAGTGCGGCATGTGGTGATCGATGACGACCACATCCGGCATGTGCCGATCGATCGCCTGGAAGGCCTCGCGCCCGTCGGTGCATGTCTCCACCACCTCGAGACCCTCCTCGAGGGACAGGCGCATCTCGATGCCGTCCAGCACCACGGGGTGGTCGTCCACCAGCACCACGCGGATGGGCCCGGCCCCGCTCAATGTATGCTCTCCGCGTCTCCGGGACCGTCCGCCTCACCGTCGGGCACGCAGATGAAGATGTGGGTTCCCCCGTCACTCGTGAGAATTCGGAGGCGCCCCCGGGCGCCGATGACGCGTCGCTTCAGCAGAACGGGGCCGAGACGGGACGCGACCAGCACATCGTGATCGAGACCGCCATCCGGATCGAAGCCGGATCCGTCATCGGAGACGATGAGGCGGATCTTGTCCCCGGCACGTCGGATTCGGACCTCGATTCGCGTGGCGTTCCCATGTCGAATGGCGTTCATGGTGGCTTCCTGGACGAGGCGGAGCACCGTCCGACCTTCCGCCGTGCCACCCGGGAGCTCCCCGTGGCAGGTGAGGCGGCATGACACTCCCCACATCTTCTGGACGCGGTCCAGCATGGCGCGGACGCGCTCTTCCATGGGGATTCGTCCCGCGTGGGAGGCTGCGTCGGGACCCTTCAGCTCATCCACGAACATTCGAATTTCACGTTGCTCCGCGCGCACTGCCTTGCAGACCTCGTTGATCAGCGCACGCGCATCGTCCGGCCGGGACTCCATCATCATGTCGGCCGCGTCCAGATGTACGGCGATCGCAGTGAGCACCTGGAGGACACCGTCATGGAGCTCGCCCGCGACGCGCTCTCGAAGAGAATGGAAACCGGAGGCGGCTTCCGGGTCGGTCTCGAGTTCCCGACTCGCTCGGGAGTCCGAGGAGTACGAAACGTCGTCGGCATGGAGCGCGAGACGACCGAGGGCTCGAAGCAGATCCGCATGCTCCTGCCGCTCGCGGTCCGGGGGCCGGTGAGAGTCCTGCTCCGAGTCACCCGAAGGGATCACGTGGGACATCTCACCCGATCTCACAGGCGGCGAGTGAATGCACGTCGACGCCGGTTCGGTCGTACGGGAACGGCGCCGTCGCCTCGTGCGTGCGCTCGGGCGCTGGACGACGCGCTTCGGCGGAGCCGGTGCAGCGGCAACCGCCCGTCGGGCCGTCCGAGTGTCTGTATGAAGATCTGAACTGCATCCGACCGCCGGCGGTTGAGCCGGAGCGGAATACCGAGAGTGAGGAGATATCAAGCGTAAGGTGCGCGACGCCGTGGCGCCAGCACTTCTCGATCGTCTGTTCACGGCGGGAACATGCTGCTCCCGCACGCTCTGGTGGCCCTCACCGAAACAACCGCGCCAGATCCCACCGTCGGATCGTCTCCTCGATCAGGTCCCCCATGACCTCGTTCACCCGCGCGTAGTACGCGGCCGCCTGCGCGGAATCGAAGGTCGGATGGCCCTGGCCCGCTTCGTACAGCACGATCGAGGACGGGAAGGGATACGGCGAGACGCCGGGCACGCGCGCCGACGCCATCTCCGGATCGTACCGGTCCGGGTGGATGTGGTCGGGCACGATCGCCTGCACGTACGCCGTCTCGTTGTTGCCGGCGTGGCCTCCGTTTTCGCCGAACACCTCGAACACGACATCGCTCGTGGCCGACCACCAGTTGGTGACCATCGTGCGGACCTGCCGGTCGCGGCCCACCTCCTCGGCGACCTGTTCGAGGATCGCGGTCTGCGGACCGCCGTGCCCATTCAGGATCACGAGATTGAGGAAGTCGTTGTCCGCGAGGCCGTGCAGGATGTCGCGAATCAGCGCGACGTAGGTCTCCTCGGACAGCGAGAAGGTACCGGGAAATGCGTCCAGTCCGCCGGTCACGCCGTAGTTGAGCGTCGGTGCGATCATGGCGTTCAGTCGCGACGCGAGCTCACGGGCCATCGCCTCGGGGGCCAGGTTGTCGGCACCGTTCGGGATGACGCCGTGCGGTTCGAGTGTGCCGACGGGGATGAGCACCGTCTCGATCCGCGACGGGACGACCTCCGCGAACTCCTGCCAGCCGATGAGGTTCATCTCGCGCGTGGTGGGGGCCTGGGCGGCAAGGGCGTCGGCGGCCACCAGGCAGCCGAACAGGGCGAGGGAGACCGAGAGAACGGCCGGGGCAGCGGCTCGCGGTCGCAGCGGATGTGACGGGTTGGACATGAGTGGGTCGGATCGGGGGACAGGGGTGGGTACTCGGCACGTCGACGCGCCTCCAGCGTATGTCATGGAGACGATTCCTGTCGATTTTTCTTCCGCATCGGACCCAATGCAGCAGGTGCCCACCTCCGATTCGACCCTGTCCGACGTGACGGACCAGGCAGCGCAGGTTGCCGACTCGCTCACCGCGAACGGATTCGACCTGACGGCTTCAGCGCAGGCAGCTCTCGGCAAGGTCACCGGATGGGTGGAAGCCCTCGTGGCCAGTCTTCCCGAGATCATTGCGGCGGTCGTGGTGCTCGTCCTGTTCGCGTTCCTCGCGCGTGCGGCGCGCGCGGGAACGAACAGGCTCATGCGGCGTGCGACCGACCACGGTCCCCTGCGAGGCCTGACCAGCAATGCGACCTACGTTGCGGTGCTCGGTACGGGCGTGTTCGTCGCACTGGGTGTTCTGCAGCTCGACACGGTGCTCACCTCGGCACTCGCGGGTGTCGGAATCGTCGGTCTGGCCCTCGGTTTCGCCTTTCAGGACATCGCCCAGAACTTCGTGTCCGGGATCCTGATCACGCTCCGCCGTCCCTTCACCGACGGCGACCTCGTGGAGACCAACGGTTTCCGGGGGAGAGTCGAGGGGGTGGATCTCCGTGCCACACGGATTCGTTCCCTGCAGGGCCAGCTGGTCCGGATCCCGAACGGCTCCGTATACGGCAACCCGATCGTGAACTTCGATCAGGGTTCGAGCCGCCGAGTCGATCTCTCCTGCGGCACCTCGTACGGGGACGATCTCGAGAAGGCCCGGCGGGTGGCCCTGGACGCCATGAAGGATGTGGAGGGTCGCGACCCGAATCGCGACCCCGAGTTCTACTACAAGGAGTTCGGGGGGAGTTCGATCGACTTCGTGGTGCGCTTCTGGCTCAGGGGCACCGACCAGGGGACGTATCTGACCGCACAGAGCGACGCCATCATGAAGCTGAAGGCCGCCTTCGACGAGAACGACGTCGGCATCCCCTTCCCGATCACCACGCTGGACTTCTCGGACGCCGGGACCCGGCGTCTGGACGAGCCGCTTCGGCTCCTTCGCTCCGAGAGCCGCGGCGATGATGCCGGAGGCCGGGGCGACTGACGGGGTGCGGACGCAGGGGCGGGCTCAGCGCTGTCCGGCTCCCTCCTCCGTGATCGGGCGATCCTCGATCGCCTCCTCGAAATGGGTCTCGTACCAGTCGAACATGCGGTTCCAGTGGTCGAACCAGTCGGCCTCACCCCCGGCGCGCCCCGCGCCGTGCCCGGCATTCATGTAGTTGACCCAGACGACGTCCTTCCCGAGGCGGCGGAGCGCGTAGTACATCTCGCGCTGGTTGGTGGCGGGCACGTTCCAGTCACCTTCTCCCGAAAGCAGCAGGAGCGGCGTCTCGATCCGGTCCGCGAACATCACCGCGGAGTGCTCGATGTACTTCTGCGGCTGCTCCCAGAGCGTCGCGCCGATCCGGTCCTGGCCCCGCTCGGCCGCGCGGTAGTTCCGGGTCGTGATCTTCTCGGAGTCCCCGAGGAAGGAGATCATGTTCACCTTCCCGGAGATGTTGACGGCGGCCGCGAAGCGATCGGTCTGGGTGACGAGCAGGTTCACCGCGTACCCACCGTAGCTCGTGCCGTGCACGCCGAGCCGGTCCCCGTCGACCATGCCCCGCTCTATGAGGTCGTTGATCCCGGTGGTCACGGCCTTAAGCCACGCCTCGCCCGGAAATCCCGTCTCGAACTCGACCGACGGTCTGAACCCGAACCAGCCCCGGCTGGTGATCAGGTTCATGTTGGTGTTGAATCCGTTGTCGAAGAAGTCCTCGTAGATCTCGGCCACGAGCGGGTAGCGCTCCCCCTCCCGATAGTCGATCGGGTAGTAGAGGATGCCGTACCGGGTCTCGCCGTCGACGTCGAGGTACTCCACGAGTTCGGACCGGGTGAGCGCGACGTCGTCGAGCCACGGGTTCAGGTCGGTCAGGGCGCGCGCATCGGCGAGCGATGTCTCGGAGAGATCGGCATCGAGCACGTATACCTCCTCGGGCGTGTCCCCGTCCGACATCTCGAAGATCAGTCGGCTTCCGTCCTCGGCCAGTGTCCACCCCCCGAGGGTGTTACGGTCCACGACGCTCGTGTACCACCGGCCGGTCTCGAGGTCGGCCATGGCGATGCCCCGACGCCACTCGTCCCGCGAGGACTCGGCGACGTAGAGGTAGCGTCCGTCCTCCGACCAGTCGATCACGTTCCGGCGCGGTCCGTCTTCACGCTCCTCCTCGGAGATCGGATGGAACAGCTCGAGGTCGTTCGCCTCGAGATCCAGCAGGTGCCAGCCCCGCTGGGTCTCGACCAGCAGTGCCTCGCCGTCCGGTCGCCACCGCACCGCATCGAACTCGAGGGACGTGGTGTCGCTCTCGGACACCTGTCCCGCGAACGCCTCGGTCAGGACCTGTGCGGAGTCCTCGAAGATCGACCGGAGAAGGATGTGGTCGTCTTCCTCGAAGACGTAGCGGGTGCCGTCCGGCGCCCAGTTCGCGGAGATGTTGTCCTCGGTGGGCTCGACCACGTACGCCGTGTCGCCCGACTGCAGCTCCATGCGGAGGAGTCGGTTTTCCGAACCGCCACCGCCTTCGTAGACGGTCTTGAGCGGCTTCTCGCCCTCGATCGTCAGCCACTGGCCGTCCTCGGACTGGATGATGCCCTCCCAGTATCCCTCGGGCAGGAGCACATCCACCTCGCCGTCGGTCGTGACGATCGCGGGGCGGACGAGTCCGCTCATCATCCGTACGCGGTCCCAGTCCAGGAACGGATCACTCCCGTCCTGCACGAGGATCGGCCCCTCCGTCATCTCGAGGAAGGCGGCGCGAGCCTCCTCCGCCCAGCCCTCCGCCCGAAGGTCGAGAAGGAGTCCGTCCCCCGCCGGCCGCCATTCGAGGCGGGAGTTGGAGGCGACAGACAGGTCCGTGGCGAGGCCGACGTACCGAACTTCGCGGGTGTCGAGATCGAACAGGTGGAGCTTGAAGCCCTCCTCGCCGCGCAGGAAGAAGGCCAGTTCGTCGCCGTCGGGCGACCACGCCACGCCGCGGACCTGCACCCGCCCGTCGAGGATCGGGTCCTGTCCCCCCGCCTCGGTGTCGATCAGGACGAACTCGGCCGTGGAGGGTGAGACGTACGTCGGATCACCGAATCGGAAGTGGTCGACGTTCATCCCGTCGCGACGTGTGCGGATCGTGGCGGCGATCCAACGGCCGTCGGGGGTGACGTCCTGGACCGAGATCGACGCCACGTCGAGTGCGTCCTCGGGTGTGAAGGGTCGACCCTCCTGGGCCGTGGCCTGGGCGGCTGCCTGGGCGGCGGCCGGGACGGCGAGAGCCGCGAGGAGGCCGAAAGCCACCAGGAGAGCGAATGCCGCGGCCTTTCCGGTCGACGGGTCCGCGGCGGGGCGAAGAGCTGCGAACGGCAGCGGGCGGCGAGGCATCTCGATGACTCCGACAGGGGAGTGTGACAGCGAAGCGAGCAGCCCCGATCGGTAAAGTCCGGAGCAGTACGGCCAGGGCCTCATTCTGCGAAGCGAGTGCGACCCGGGGCAACCGTGACGGTGTCCGGGACGTCGTCAGGCGCGAACGGCGCTCCCGAGATCTTCCCGCACCGTCGGCAGTCCCCGTGCTTCCCACGCGGCGAAGCCACCCTGCATGTGCGTCACGTTGTCGAAGCCAGCCCGTTGAAGAAGGCTGGTCGCGATCGCGCTCCGCGCGCCCGACTGGCAGTGGAGGACCAGGTCGCGGCGTCGGGGCAGCTCGTCGAGGTGGTCGAGGAGGTGGCCGGTCGGGATGACGTCGACCCCCTCGAGGTGACCTTCACGCCACTCTGCCGTGCCACGTACGTCCAGGACGTCGGCCTCGTCGGCGAGCAGGGCCGCCTCCACCTCGCCGGGGGTCCGGGTCTCCACGGTGCCGAGCTCTCCGCCGCCCTCCGCCCAGGCATCGATCACGGTCGGTGCGAAGACCGCGCCGACGTCGTCGAGCCCCACCATCGCCAGGTCACGCACCGCTTCGTCCACGTGGGCCTGATCGACGATCAGGTGGAAGGGCCGGTCGTACGGCAGCAGCCAGCCCGCCCACGTGTTGAACGACCTGTTCAGCGGGATGTTGATCGTCCCGGCGATGTGTTCGGCGCCGTACTCGGCGGCGCTGCGGGTGTCCACGACCCACACGTCCTCGGCCAGCAGTTCCTTCAGCCGGGCGAGCGTGCCGACGTCGGGCTCGGGGAAGCCATGCAGGACGCGGGGTCCGTCACGGTTGATGCGCTTCATCTCCGCGAAGTACGTCGGCGGCTCGGGTTGCCCGTCGAGCACGGCCGCGACGAACTCCTCCTCGCTGTCGATGGCGAAGGCCCAGTTGAAGCGCTTCTCGTAGCCCAGCGTGGAGTGGGGAATCGAGGAGAGCCCCTTCCCGCATGCGGATCCCGCTCCGTGGCCGGGCCAGATCTGGAGCCAGTCGGGGAGTGCACGGAAGCGCTCGAGGCTGCGGTGGAGATCCCGCGCCCCGGCCTCCATCGTGTCGGCCACGCCGGCCGCCTTCTCGAGGAGATCGGGACGCCCGACATCCCCCACGAAGACGAAATCGCCCGTGAGGGCGCCGATGGGGCGATCCGCGCCGGCGGTGTCCGTGACGAGGAAGGTGAGGTGCTCGGGGGTGTGCCCGGGCGTGTGCATCACGTCGAAGCGGATGTTGCCCACCATGAAATGGTCACCTTCGCCGACGAGTCGCGCACCCAGCGTCTCCGCGAAGCCGTACGACCAGTCCTCTCCCCCCTCGTTCGAGAGGTAGGCGGTCGCGCCGGTGCGCTCGGCGACCTCGCGGAGCCCGCTCACGAAGTCGGCGTGGATGTGCGTCTCGGTCACGTGCCGGATCTCGACGCCCTCGGCTTCCGCGACCTGCAGATAGGGATCGATGTCGCGCGAAGGATCGACGACGATGGCGTCGCCGGTCGCGGCACATCCGATCAGGTAGCTCGCCTGGGCGAGCTTCTCGTCGTAGAAGCGCTTCAGGATCATCGGAGCCTCGGGCGTGACGCTGGAACGGTGTCGGGTCCCGTCCCGATCAAATTAGCGCGTTCGCCAGCCATGCGCCGGACCAGGCCAGCGCGAGCATGTACCCGAACTGGAGCGCGGGCCATTTCCACCCCGCCGTCTCCCGCCGCATGACGGCGACGGTGGACATGCACTGCAACGCGAACACGAAGAAGATGAGCAGTCCGACGGCCGCGCCCAGGTCGAGATCCTGGCGGAGTCGCTCCTGCAGGCCCACGGACGCTTCGTCCGCCTCCTGAACGCCGTAGATCGTGCCGAGCGTCCCGACGATCACCTCGCGCGCGGCGAGCGACGAGATCAGTCCCATCCCGATCTTCCAGTCGTAGCCCAGCGGTGCGATCGCGGGTTCGATGACCTGGCCGGCCTGTCCGAGCGCGCTCTCCTCCAGCGGCGGAGGTCCCCCGTCGATGCCGCGCGGCACCTGCGTCAGGACCCACAGCACGACGGTGACGCCGAGGATGATCGTCCCGGCTCGCTTCAGGAAGACGCCGGTCCGGTCCCAGAGGCGCAGGAACAGCGACCTCGGCGACGGGACACGGTACGGCGGCAGTTCCATCAGGAACGACGACGGCTTTCCGCGCAGGAGGGTCCGTTTGAGAGCGAAGGCTGTGACGACCGCGGCCAGAGCACCCAGCGCGTACAGCCCCAGCAGCGTCGCGGCCCGCGTACCCATGAAGGGCCCGAGCAGCGCCCGCTCCGGGATGAAGGCCGCGATCAGCAGGGCGTATACCGGAAGCCGCGCCGAACACGTCATGAAGGGCGCGACGAAGATCGTGGCCATCCGGTCGCGCTCGTCCTCCACGGTCCGGGCCGCGAGGATGGCCGGGACGGCGCACGCGTACGCGGACAGCAGCGGCAGGAAGGCGCGTCCCTGCAGCCCGACGCGGTACATCGAGCGGTCCGCGATGACCGCGGCACGTGCCATGTAGCCCGAGTCCTCGAGGATCCCGAGGAACAGGAAGAGGATGAGGATCTGCGGCAGGAAGACGATGACGGAGCCGACGCCCGCCCAGACGCCGTCCACCAGAAGATCGCGGATCCAGATGTCGGGCAGCACGGAGGCCAGCCAGCCGCCGGACACCGTG
>DATFJS010000226.1:0-6882 GCA_035269045.1 Longimicrobiales bacterium
CTGCCCCTGCTGGGACGCCACCCGGACGCGACCATCGTGATCGTGGGGGAGATCACCCCTCGACACGAGACGTTCGTCGCCGACCTCCGAGCCCGGATCGACGAGGCCGGACACGCCGAACGCGTCGTCTTCCTCGGCAGGCAGCCGTTCGAGCGGATTCCCGAGCTGTTCGGTGCGATGAGCCTCGTTGCGGCACTGAGTCGGAACGAGGGCTTCGGGCTGACCGTCCCGGAGGCGATGAGCAGCGGTGTGGCGGTGCTCGCCAGTGAGGCCGGGGCCTGGCCGGAGATCGTCGACGACGGCGTCGACGGATGGATCGTGCCGTGCGGCGATGTGGAGGCGACACGCGCCCGGCTGGGCGAGGCGATGGGTGACCCCGGCGGTCTCGCGGTGATGGGTGCCCGGGGGCGCGAGAAGATCGAGCGGTCCTACACGGTCGAGCGGGAGGCGAGGGAGCTGGTGGAGTACTACCGCAGCCTGATGGGCGAGAGGTCGTGACGGGGTTCGTCAAGGGGATCATGACGGGGGTCGGAACGGCTCAGGCGCCGTCGAAGCGCAGGTCGTAGGCCTCCATCAGCGCCATCCACTGCGTCCGGTTCCGGTCCTCCGCGACGTTCGCCCTCTTGAGCGCCACCCCCTGCGTGAAGGGAATCGGGATCGGTGACCGGCCGGGGTCCGGCGCACGCCGAACCCTCGTTCCCGCGAGGTGGGACATCGCCTTGAACCAGAGGTCGTCGGCCCGCGGGGTCAGGTCGAGAAACAGCTCCTCCCTCGTGACGTCGGGATGGAAGCACCTCGGCGGGTAGAGGACGCCGGCCCAGCCCACGCTCATGAACTCCGGGGCGGTCTCCCGCGTCTCGTCCGGGTCGAGACGCCACCGCTCGTAGGGAAGGGGATCACCCGCGTCGTCGTACCGAACCGCCCGCACGTCGTTGGCGATGATGTCCCCGGGGTGACGCAGATGCTCCGCCCAGAGGCGTCCCAGCCACTCGGTAGGGTAGATCATGTCGTCGTCGCAGGTGACGTGGACCCGGTCAGGATTCTCGGCGACCGCGAACACGAGCTTCTTGTGCGACGACCCGAGGGGCACGAAACGGATCCGGACCCGGTCGCCCTCGAGGCGCCGTACGCGATCGGGGACCGAACCACGAAGGTCTTCCCGGAGCCACACCACGATCCGCTCCGGGGCGGTCGCCTGTGCGAGGAGGCTCTTCACGACGATGTCGAGGGCGTGCAGTCGCGAGGGGATCGACGTGAGCGTCACGGTTACGGGGACCGGGATGCCGGCGGGTCGCCGCAGCGGGGCGAGTCGGAGTCGAAGGCTGTGCCAGAGCGCGCCCGGCAGTTCCTTGAGCTTCATGGCCCCGCCGGGGTCGGGGTGGGGGTCGCGCCCGACCTCACGGCCGGGTCACGGCCTCGACGATGTCCTCGACCTGAACGAGCACCGTGTCCGCCGCCGGGCCCAGCGGGATGAAGGAGTCCGGCGCGGTGATCGAGTCCAGGGGCAGCTTCACGCCGCGGCGCACCAGCTCGGCCAGCATCGCGTCCGCGATCCCCCCGCCGGTCCGACGGCACTCGTCGACCACGAGGACCCGGTCGCATTCCGCGATCTGCTCCTCGACGGCGTCGAAGGGCAGGGGGTTGAGCCACCGAAGGTCGATCACGCGGGTGTCGATCCCGTGATCGTCACGGAGGATCTTCGCGGCGCGCAGACTCATGTGGTGCCCGTTGGCATAGCTCACCAGCGCCACGGGCCCGTCGCCGGTCACGCCGATCTCGCCGGGCAGCAGGATCTCCCCCGGTGCGGGGTAGTCGGTGAGCCACGCCTCGTCTCCCTGCTCGTGCAGGTCCTTCATGTGATAGAGCGCGATCGGCTCCAGGAAGCACACGACGCGCCCGAGCGCCTTCGCGATCGCGACGCAGCCGCGAAGCATGCGCGCGGCGTCGTCACCGCGGGAGGGGGAGGCGAGAATCAGGCCCGGGATGTCACGCAGGCCGCCGATCGAGTGATCGTTGTGGAAGTGTCCGCCGAACCCGCGCTGGTACGCGTAGCTGGCGATCCGCACGACCATCGGGTTGGAGAACTGCCCGGCGCTGAAAAAGGAGAGCGACGCGGCCTCGCCGCGCAACTGGTCGACGGCGTTGTGCACGTAGGCCAGGTACTGGATTTCGGGTATGGGGAGCAGCCCGAGCAGGCCGGCGCCCTGCGCGAGCCCCAGGATGGAGGTCTCGTCGAGGTGGGTGTCGATCACCCGCCCCTGTCCGAACCGCTTCTGCAGTCCCTGGGTCACGTAGTAGACGCCGCCCTTGCGTCCGACGTCCTCGCCGAACACCACGATTTCCTCCCGCTCCAGCATCTCGTCGGCCATCGCCGCGGCGAGGTGCGCGCCGAGGGTGCGCCGGATCGGGTTGCGGACGTTCTCGGGAAGATCGCCGTCCCAGAACGTGTGCCGTCGGCGTGCCGAAACGCTCGGCCGTGCTTCCTCCCGAACCGACGGCTCGTCCCACGGGGCGAGCGGTACCATGACCTGCTCGGCCGTGGAGAGGTGCGGACGGGTCGCGGCCTCCTCCGCCGCCTCGAACACGCGCTTCCGGACGCGGCGCCAGAGCTCCCGCAACTCCGTGGGCGTCGCCACCCCGTGTTCGACCAGGACGCGGGCGTTGCCCAGGAGCGGGTCCTGCGATTCGCTGTCCCGGATCTCCGACGCCGACCGGTACGCCAGTTCGACGTCGCTCCCGGCGTGTCCCCAGAGCCGTACGGTCACGAGTCGCAGGAACACCGGGGCCTGCGCCTCGCGCGCCATGGACACGGCTTCGTCCACCGCACGCCACACGGTCAGGAGATCGCCGTCGGCCTCGACGTAGTGAAGGTGGGGCAGCCGGGAGAAGCTCTCCCGGATCCAGCGCTTCGGCGTATCCACGCTGATGCCCAGCCCGTTGTCCTCGCAGACGAAGAGGATGGGTAGCGGATTGCCCCGCCGAAGACCGTAGCGCGCCGCGGTGATCCCGGTGAGCGCGGACGCGTGGTTCGCGGAGGCGTCGCCGAAGGTGCAGGCCACGACGGAGTCGTCCGGAAGCCCGATGTCGACGCCCATGCGCCGTGCCCGACCGAGCGAGAAGGCGGCCCCGACGGCCTTCGGGACGTGCGACGCGATCGTGCTCGTCTGTGGCGGCACCCAGAGGTTGCGGCTTCCCCAGACCTTGTGGCGCCCCTCGGCCGTCGGATCGTCGGACGAGGCACAGATCGAGAGCAGGGTGTCGAGGACGCGGTCCCGCGTCGGGTCCTTGCGACCCCGAGCCATCATGAACCCGCCGCTGCGGTAGTGAAGGAAGGAGGGGTCGGTCGACCGGAGCCGGGCCCCGATCACGGCGTTCTGTTCGTGGCCCGCCGACGAGATGGTGTAGAAGCTCCGCCCGTCCGCCTTCAGTCGGCGCGCCTCCACGTCGATCTGTCGGCTGAGAAGCTGGTCCTCGAACACCTCCAGCGCCGCGCCCGCGGTCATCGAGCACCCGTCGATCAGGTGCTCGTCGGGGGCGAGGGAACGGTGGGCCGGTTCGAGTTCGTCGAGGAGGCGGCCGAACGCCGCCTGGACTTCTGCTACGCGATCGGTGTTCACGCGGGGGATGGCGGCGAGGATGACGAGAGGTGAACCGGTCGGCCCTCGGGAGTTCGGCGGGTCGAGGGCCCGCACGCCCGCGGAGCCGACCGTCGGGGCCGGAACCTAGGCGAAGAGAGATCCCTGAGCCACTCCGTTCCCCGACCCGGCCACCCCCTCGTTCGCGGCCTGTCCGGGGTGCGGTGCAGGCGTGCCGCCGGCGGCACGATTCAGGAGACGTCCCGCGGAGGCCACGCCGCTCAGCCACGCCGCCTCCACGCGCGCCCGGCCCGCCGCATCGAACACGTCGCCGGCCCAGGCGAGGCCGGTATCGGAGCACCGGCAGTCTCCGTCCGGCCCGGACCGCACGAGCGCGTAGCGCCAGCGGTGCGCCGCCGACCACCGGGGGGTGCCGACCGATCCCCCCGCCCTCTCGACGAGCGACCGGAATCCGTCGAGAAGTCTGTCCGCGACTCTGTCGGCCGCCTCCTCGAGATGCCGGGTCGAGAACGCGGACGACCCGTGCACCACCCAGCGCTCCGCGTCGGTCGGACGCCCCGGCTTCGAGGAGTCGCGGGCGGCCCAGGCGACCGCGCCCTCTTCGTCGAGGAGCGCGTCGGCGGTCAGCCCGGTCGGCGCGTCCCGCGGGTCGAACTCGAACATCGCGGCCCACGTGGGTGCGACGTCGGCGTCGCGGGCCTCGGCCGCCCAGACGGCGGCGGACGTCTCGTCGTCGCTGCCGAAGTCGTCGTCGGTCCCGTCGTCGACGGAGTCGAACAGGTCCGCGGCCTGGGCGGGCGGCGCCGTGACGACGACCGCGTCGAAGTCGTCCAGTACGTCTCCCTCGTCGGTGACCAGAGACCAGCGGTCGGCCCGTTCGAGTCGGGACACACGAACGCCGCACCGCACGTCGAGGCCCTTCGCGAGCGCGTCGCAGAGGGTCTGCATGCCCGGCACCGCCACCCATCGCGGGTCGTCGTCACGGGGAGGGAGGATCTCGCTCTCGTCGCTCCCCTCGACACGCAGGATCGACGCCGTCCACTCGGCGACCCACCCCTGCCGGGCCCACGAAATCACGTGGCGGCGGAAGCGCGGGTCCCGGGCGGTGAAGTACTGGGCCCCGTGATCGAAGCGTCTCGCGTCGTCGTCCCGGCTCGTCCTCGTGTTGGTCCGTCCACCCGGTCGGCGCCCCTTGTCCACCACGACCACGTCCCAGCCCTGGTCGGCGAGGCTGCGGGCGCAGGCGAGTCCGGCGACGCCCGCGCCGATCACGACCACGCGCGGCGTCTCGGCCACGGTGGGCCGGCCGGTGCGACGAGCGTACTCGTCCACGTCGAGTCGGCGCGCATGCTGCTCCGTGCTCCGCGGCCGGACTCGTCCGAAGATCGGCTTCTCGGGCTCGAAGGGCCGATCCAGCGCCCCGAGGCACCACAGAATGCCCCCGTACGAATTCGGGTCGCGTCCGTCGAGCGCGTACCTGTGATTCAGGTCGATCAGCATCCGGAGTGCGGTGGCCGCGTCGGGCGTCCAGCGGAGCACCGCCTTCCCCCAGGTCATCCGCACGTTGTTGTGGAGCTCCCCATGGATCAGCAGGGATCGCTGCGCCGCGTCCCAGAGAGGATCCCCCGACTCGCCCCGGGCGAGCTGCTCCCACGACAGGAGTTCCGGGCGCTCGTCGGACTCGTGTTCGGCCAGGGTCTCCCGCGCCCAGTCGGGCAGCACGCGCACCGAATCGTGGTCCGGGTCGTGGAGGCAGAAAGCGTGCGCCAGCTCCCGCCACACGAGCAGTTCGTCCAGGTACTTCTCGGGTCCCTTGCCGCCGACGCGGCTCGCCTCACGGGCGATTCGGAGGGGGCTCACGTGCCCGTAGTGGAGATACGGGGACATTCGGCTCACGCCGTCCGCAAGCGCGTCGTTCCGCGTCCGGGCGTACCCCTTCAGGCCGCGGGCGCGGAAGGCCGCCCAGCGCGCGTAGCCGGCGCGCGATCCGCCGGGAGATCCGGGGATGGGCGGCACGGCATGATCGATTCGGCACCGCGCGATCCAGTCCGATACCCGCACGTGCCATGCGTCGTCGTCGAGTCGCCGCCCGTCGGGATCCCGGAAGTCCATCGGTTCGAACGGGAGGTCGAAGGCCTGCGCCGCCGTCCGGGAGTCGACACGCGATGGCGGTCCGCCGGCCCCCCAGGCGGTGCCCGGGACCCGAGCGTCGGACCATCCTGCCGCGATTCTCCGGTCCCACTCCGAGGAGACCTCCTTCCGAATCCTGTAGGCTCGTCCGGCCGCGGAGCGCGGCACGCGGCGGCTGGGATACACACAGGCGGTGTCCACCAGGAGCACCGGCGCCGCCGTCGACTCGGTCACCGCATCCGTCCAGCGTCGCAGCGGGGCCCAGGAGGCATCTTCCGTCACCACGACGCTCGCGCGTCCGGCCAGCGTCTTCAGGTGTGGCGCCCGGCACGATGCCTCCGACCCTTCGCGCTGCAGATGGAAGGCGTACGGGACACCGCGTTCCGCCAGTTCTTCCTCCACGTCGCGGGCGCCATCCAGGATGAAGCGGTGATGGCGATCCGAGGCGAAGGGGTACCGCTCGGAGAGCGCGTGATAGACGAGGACCCCGACGCCCAGTTCACCTGCCACGTCGAGCGCGACGTCGAGCGCGGGGTTCTCGTGGCCCCGTACTGCCGTACGCATCCAGTAGAGCACGAACTCCTCGTCGCCACGTGCAGCGGCCCCGGCGTGCGCGTGCACGCGCTCGAGGAGGCGCTCCGGAAGCGAAGCCAGAAGGTCGTCGAGGTCGGAATCGGGTGGGGTCGAGTCGGTCATGGGTCGACGAACCCTCGACGAGACGTCGGGTTCAGCCGAGGTCGGGCGCCGTATCGGTCAGCCGACCCGGGCGAGACCCCAGCGAGCGACCGCGAAGCCCGCCATCACGGCCAGGAGGCCGATCACCAGGCTCGCCGCCACGTAGACGACGGCCCGGCCCTCGTGCCCGTCCTGCACCAGCCGGACCGCCTCGAGCGAGAAGGTGGAGAAGGTGGTGAAGGCGCCGAGGAACCCGATCCCCACAGCACTCCGGATCCACTCTCCCGAGGTGGCCGCATCGGCCCAGACCGCCACGACGCCGAGCCCGAAACACCCGACGACGTTGACCAGCAGCGTGCCCCAGGGAATGGCGACGCCGAGCGTCCCGTGGACGGCGCTGGAAATCCCCCAGCGTGCGATGGCGCCGGTGGCCCCGCCCAGTCCGATCCAGATCCACTGCATGGCCGCCGTCCTCGCAATC
>DATFJS010000227.1:0-2128 GCA_035269045.1 Longimicrobiales bacterium
GACGACCGAGACAGGCCGAGGGATGGTGCGGACCGCCTGGGCATCCCGGGTGGCGGTGACCGCGATCCGGTCGAGCACGAAGGAGATCGTGTCGGGCCGGCTCTCGGCGCTGTTGTCCTGCGCGGCGAGGGGGGCGCCGGTCGACGCGGTGAGGAGTCCGACCAGTGCGGCGGTCGTGAGGCTGCGATACATGGAAGACATCCCGGCGGATGTGGAACGTGCTATGACAGAGTGGAAACCTACCCGGGCGCCGGGACGCCGATAAGTCGGGATTCTACCGAATCAGTGTCCGTAGGATTACGGACCCTCGAGATCGATTCCGAGTTCGATCACGAAGCGGGTGAGTTCGGCGACGGAGCCGAGCTTGAGCTTGTTCATGACCCGGAGCCGGTGCGTCTCGACGGTCCGCGTGGAGATGCCGAGGACGTCGCCGGTCTCCCGGTTGGTCCGGCCCCGAGCGATCTCCATCATCACCTCGCGCTCGCGGGGCGTGAGCTGGTCGAGGCGGGCGCGCTGACGATCGAGCTCCAGCTCCTCGCGGAGCGCCACGGACAGCTGGTGGGTCACGCGATCGGGGAGATGTTCGCGGCCCGCGAGCACGTCCGTGAGGGCCTTTCGCACCTCGGCGGGCGCGGCATCCTTCAGGACGTACCCGTCCGCGCCCGCACGAATCGCCTCGAGCACGTACTCCGGATCGTCGTGCATGGAGAGGATCAGGACGGCGCCCTCCCATCCCTCGGCCCGCAGGGCCTTCACCACCTCGAGGCCGGTCTTCTCCGGCATGTTCACGTCGAGGACGGCGCAGTCCGGGCGGTGCTTCCGGATCAGCTCGATCGCCTCGGCTCCGTCGGACGCCTCCGCGACCACGGTGACGTCCTCCACCCCCTCGAGGACGCTGCGGATACCGGTCCGGACGATATGATGGTCGTCGGCGATTACGAGATCAGGCATGATGGGCGCGTGCAGGGGAATCGATCGGAATGCGGACGTTCACTCGCACGCCGTGACCGGGTTCGGAGGAGAGGTCCAGTTCACCGCCCACGCCCCGGACCCGCTCGCGGATGCCCGCGATCCCGGTTCCGCGGCGTGCGTCGCGCGCGGTGACGCCCTCGGGAAGCCCGGGCCCGTCGTCCTCCACGGAGAGCTCGACCCGGGTGTCGTCGCTTCGGATCGTAACCCGCACCGTCGCGTCCGGTGCGTGCCGGGCGGCGTTGGCGAGCGTCTCCTGTACCGCGCGGTATAGCACGAGTTCGACATCGTCCGGGAGATCGGGCAGCGCACCCGACTCGTCGAGGCGCACGTCGAGCCCGTGGCGCGAGACGTAATCGCGCACCACCGCGCGCAGGGCGGCTGCCAGGCCGAGGTGATCGAGTGCCGTCGGCCTGAGGTTGCCGGTGACGCGTCGAATGCTGCGAATCCCCTCGGACACCAGCTCGCGGGCCTCGTCCAGCGCCTCCCGCTGCTCCGGGGACGAGCGTTCGCCGACCATGCCGAGCCGGAGATTCACCGCCGCCAGCACCTGGGCCGTCTCGTCGTGCAGCTCGCGGGAGAGGCGGTCCCGCTCCTCCTCGTGGCGTCGCACCAGTTGCTCCTGGAGCTCCTCGAGTTCGCGGCCGCGCTCCTCGCTCTGCGCGGTGAGGTCGGCGTTGTGCAGCGCGGCCCCCATCTGCTGGCCGAGCGCGCGGAGGAAGGTGTTGTCGAGGGCGTTGAACGGATCCCGGACGCGTCCGACCAGGAGCAGGGCACCCATGATCCCGTCCGCACCCAGAATGGGAATGGCCGCGACGAAGGGTGCGACGTCCCCGTCCGTCGGCGTCGCCACCCGGGGTTCACCGGTGCGCATGAGTTCGTCGAGCAGCTCCCGCGTTTCCGCCGACGGCTCGTCGGTCCGCCACTCGGTCGCGTCTCCGGAAGCCGCGAGGAAGCCCCTCTCGGGGGTCCAGAGCGCGCTCCCCGTCACGCCGCGCAGAGACGTCGCACGGGCCAGAAGCGCATAGCGGATGGCACCGGGTGTGCGCGCCGACTGGAGTTCGCTCGACAGTGCGGACAGGGCGCGGATCCCCTCCCGGAGGTCCTCCTGCACGAGGAGCAGGATGCCGGTACCGACCCAGAGCTGGAAGCCGAGGTC
>DATFJS010000228.1:0-7061 GCA_035269045.1 Longimicrobiales bacterium
GCTCCGGGCCGGTGATGCGCTCCCACTCGTCGGGGATCGCGTCCCACTCGCCCGCGATGCGCTGCGCCAGTGTGGTGCGGGGGATCGCGGTCGCCCGTTCGAGTCCGCGCAGGACAAGTCCCCTGCCCACCCCCACACGGAACGCGCCCGTCAGCAGCTTGTGCCAGACGAACGCCTGCCAGAAGCCGAGTTCGCTCCAGCGGGTTCGGACCCGCCCCCGCAGCTCCTCGTCCGAGAGACCCGCCAGCCCCAGAACGTCCTCCTCGATCACCCGATGGAGCGGTCGCTCCACGGCCTCGCCGTCCCCGGCCACGAGCAGGGCGATCGTTTCCGCGAGGTCGCCGACCACGGCGTACGATTCCTCGACCAGCCAGGGCGGGAGGGCGGCCCACTCGGCGGCCCAGACGCGGAGCTGTCGTCCCGAGATCACCCGGCGCTGTCGTCGACCCGACAGGATCCGCAGCGTCCATACCGCGTCGGCCGGCTCGGCCTCCTCGAAGTAGCGGGCGAGCGCATCGACCTTCTCGGCGGTCCGGGTGGTCCGGTCCAGCTCCTCGATGAGGCGGGCGAACCGCTTCACTCGTCGTCCTCGTCCGGCTCGACCCCGAACCGGGTGGGAAGACGGCGCGCGTCCAGGCCGCGCTCGTCGCGAAGGAAACGGGTCACCACGTCGGTGTAGCCGTGGGTCACCCACACGCGCTCGGCGCCCGACTCGTCGACGGCGTCAAGCAGCTGCGGCCAGTCCACGTGGTCGGAGAGCACGAACCCGCGGTCCCCCGCCCTGCGCCGACGCGTGCCACGCACCATCATCCACCCCGAGGCGAACGCGTCGGACGCCGGCCCGAACTTCCGGACCCAGGTGGAGCCCCCCGCGGACGGCGGAGCGATCACCAGCGCCTCGCCCGCGAACTTCTCGGCGGTCTCCCGGGTCGCGACCCGGGTCTCCGGCAGCTCGACCCCCACGTCCCGATAGGCCCCGTTCAGCTTCTCGACCGCGCCGTGGACCAGGACGGGGCCGATCGAGGCATCCACTCCGGCGAGGAGCCGCTGCGCCTTGCCGAGCGCGTACCCGTAGAGGAGGCTGGTCCGTCCCGCTTCTCGATTCCCGGCCCACCATTCGTCGATCTCCGCGAAGACCTTCGACTCGTCCGGCCAGCGGAAGACCGGCAGGCCGAAGGTGGACTCGGTGATGAAGACGTCGCACCGGACCGGCTCCCAGGGGGTGCAGGTGGGGTCGGGCGCCGTCTTGTAATCCCCCGTGACCACCCACACCTCCCCACCGACCTCGATCCGGATCTGCGCGGACCCCAGGATGTGCCCCGCGGGATGGAAGGAGACCGTCGCGTCCCCGATCCGCCGTCGCTCTCCCCACGCGAGGGTCTCGATCGCGGCCTCCGCGCCGAGGCGAACCCTGAGGACGGTGCGTCCCTCGTGCGCTCCGAGGTAGGACCCGCATCCCCAGCGAGCGTGATCCGCGTGCCCGTGCGTCACGAGGGCCCGATCGACGGGGCGCCAGGGGTCCACGTGGAAGCCGCCCGCCTCGCAGTAGAGTCCTTCCGGCCGGAGGCTCAGAACGCCGGTGGGACCGGCGGGTACGGGGGCCACGTGAACGTCCCGGATCGAGGGTGGAACAAAGCTCGAAATGCGGACCATCATGCGTGCATTTGGAGCGCCATGAGCGTTTCGATGCGTCACGTAACCCGCTGCTCCCCCCGGGATCCGCTCGAAAGGCCACGATGGAACGCTTCGACGACACGCTCTTCATGACGACCTCCCAGGTCGCCGAGCTGCTCGACGTGCATCCGTCGACGGTGAAGCGATGGTGCAACGACGGGGATCTTTCCTTCGACAAGACCGAAGGCGGGCATCGGAGGATCCACCTCGCGGACGTCCTCGATCTCACGGAGGAGCGCGACATCCCCACGATGCTTCGCCACTTCAGCCCCTACGAGGCGCACGTCTGGACCGCGGTGAACGAGGCGGCCGAAGCGGGATCGTTCGAAAAGGTACACGCGCTCGCGCTGGGCTGGCTGGATCGGGGGAAGATCCAGCGGATGGGCTGGCTATTCCGAGAGATCGGCCGTCACCCGCGGATTCCCTTCGAGGTGTTCGCGGATCACTGTCTGCGCGGCTTCATGGTCAAGATCGGTGATCTCTGGCGCAACGGGCAGCTGCGGTCGGGCGAGGAGCACATGGCGACCGAGATGCTCGTCGAGACGCTGCTCCGCCTGCGGGATGAAGGCGGGCACGCCGCGAAGACCACCACGGGCAACGGGAGCAACGGCAGCCGGCGCTCCGCAGACGCCGTCCACCTCGCGGATCGGCCCAGGGAGGCCGAGCGCGTCGCCGTGGTCGGAGCGATGGAGGGGGACCGACATCACCTCGCCTCCCTCTGTCTCCGGATCATGCTCGAGCGTCGGGGCTGGCACGTATTCTACCTGGGCGCGGACGTGCCCGTGGAGGACTTCGCCGCGATCCAGCAGGAGCAGGACGCGAGCCTCGTCTGCGTGTCGTTCGCTCCGCCGAATACGGGAGCGGACATGCAGCGGTGCCTGCGGGTTCTGAGCGAATTCTACGACCCGAGTTCGCCCTGGTCCCTTGTCATGGGAGGCAACGTGCATCCAATTCCCGAGACGGAGGGCGTACGCGCCCCGTTCCGAGAGGTCAGGATCTTCACGTCGCTCGTCGAGTTCGGAGAGTCGCTCGACGCCGGCCTGGGTCGCCCCCGAGACACCGCCGTCTGAGAATGCCATGGGACAGGGAACACTGAAACCGGCCGAGCGCGCGACGCTCCTGCTGCTGTATCTCTTCACCCTCATGGCCGTGCTCGGCTACGGGATCTTCGCCCTCAACCCGGAGCGCCTGCCCGACACCCAGTTCGCGCGGACCTTCTTCGCGAACTCGTTCGCGCTGTCGTCCCGCGTGCACATCCTGCTCTCCACGGTCGTGCTCGCGACGGCGTTCTTCCTCCGTGCCGGCGGCCGTTGGCTGATCGCGCTCGTCAGCGTGTTCGTGCTGTCGTTTCTCGCAGAGCACATCGGAACGGGCACGGGGTTTCCTTTCTCGGGCTATGCCTACACCGGACTGCTCGGCCCGCGGATCGGTGACCGGGTCCCGTGGCTGATTCCCGTCAGCTGGTTCCTCATGGCAGGTCCCTCCTGGATTCTCGCGCGGCGGACCTTTCCCCGGCGCAGCGTGCCGCGGGTGCTCTTCGCGAGCTACCTCCTGATGCTCTGGGACGTGGCACTCGACCCCGCCATGAGTTACCTCGTGCCGTACTGGGTCTGGGAGACGCCGGGTCCGTACTACGGCATGCCCTGGGTGAACTTCGCGGGGTGGTACGGGACGGGAATCGTCCTGATGATCGCGCTCGAGATTCTCGACCGAAGGATCGACTGGGCCGGGGGTGTCACGGTGCGCTGGGCCCTCCTCTACCACATCGCGATCGTCCTCATGCCGCTCGGCATGCTGGTGGCTGCCGGTGCCTGGCCCGCGGTGCTGGCGACCCTCGGGGCGGGAGCCCTCGCCGTCGGCGTCCACCGGGTCGCCTCCACCTCCGGCTCCGGCGTCTCGACCGTCGATGTGGGGGAGCCCGTCACAGAGGCCACCTCGTGACCGGCTTCCGGCTGGGCGGCTCCATGGAGGACGCTCTGGAACGGGTCACGTCGGGTCTGCGGCAGCAGGCCGACATCCAGGCCCGTCGCGGCCTGGGCGTTCCGCAGATCTCCGGCAAGCTGCTCCGCCCGATGGTCGCGTGGGCGCTCCTGCCCGCCGATCGGCGCCGGGATCCCGGCGGCTCCTTCTGGTCCGGTGCGCTCGCGATCCAGATGGTGCACGAGGCCTCGCTGCTGCACGACGACGTCATCGATGGCGCATCGCGGCGCCGAGGAGCCCCCGCCCTGCACGAGCGGGACGGCGTCGGGGCGGCCGTGGTCGCCGGCGATCGATATCTCACGAGTTCGTACGTCGTCGCGACGGAGGTACGCTCCAGGGTCTTCATGGAACGCTTCACCCGGGCCGTCGAGCGGACGGTGGAGGGCGAGCACCGTCAGGGCGCGGCGCGCGGGCGCTTCCTGGACGAGGACACGTACGAGTCGCTCATCCGCGGCAAGTCCGGAGAACTCTTCGGCGCCGCGGCCGTGCTCGCGTCCGTGGTGGGTGGGGAGCCGGTACCGGTGGACCTCGGTCTGCGGATCGGGTCGCTGTATCAGCGGGTGGACGACCTGCTCGACTACTGCACGTCCCTGCGCCGGGACAAGCCGGCGCTCCAGGACTGGCGTCAGCGGAAGTGGACCTTCCCGCTCGGACTGGCCGGCGTGGATCGATGGGAGCTGCCCGAGGCGGATGTGCTCAATGCCCTGCGAACGGGTCCGACACCCCCGCTGTTCCAGGGCGTCGTCTCCCTCGAAGACCGTGCCCGGCGCATCGTGTCCGACGCCGAACGGGCCATCGGCGACGCGCGGGATCTCGCGGACATCCTCGAGTCGTGGTGCGGAGCGGCGCGTACCGGGGTCGAGCACGACCTCGCCGCCACCGGCCACCTGGATGCCGCGACGGGCCTGGAGCAGGCGTCATGACCTCCGGGGCGCTCACGGATCCCGCGGCACATGTGGTCGACGCCGCCCGGGAGATCGGACCGGAGGCGGCGTGGCCCCGATATTTCGGGCACCACTCGAAGTCGTTCCGCTTCGCCGCCTGGCTGTTCCCCCGACCCCGCCGCCGCGCCATCTCCGGTGTGTACGCCTTCTGCCGGTTCACGGACGACCTGGTCGACGAGACCGAAGCCGACGTCGACGTCGCCCGACAGCGGGTGGAGGCGTGGCGCACTCTCGCGCGGGCCGCGTACGAGGGCGGTGACACGGGAATCCCCCTCCTCGATGTCGTGATGGGCCGGATGGCGGCGGCCGACGCCCCCTTCCACTACGTCGACGACCTGCTCGATGGTGTGGCCATGGATCTCGAGCCGCTGAACTTCGAGACGCTCGAAGATCTGTATGTCTACACCTACCGGGTGGCCGGGGTGGTGGGTGGGTGGATCACCGAGCAGTTCGGACTCCACGACCCCGACCTCCTCGACCGCGCCTACTCGCTCGGTCACGCCATGCAGTTGACCAACATCCTTCGGGACGTTGGCGAGGACTGGCGACGCGACCGCCTCTACCTGCCGCGCCGGATGCTCGACGAGTACGGCGTGGGGGTCGAGGTCGTGGGACGCGTCTCCACCGACGGCGGTCCCGTTCCGGCGGCGTACGGAGACCTCGTCGAATCGCTGATGCTGGTCGCGGACCATCACTACCACCGGGCTTTCGAAGCCATTCCCGCCCTGCCCCGCTACTACGCGCGTCCGGTCGCCGTCGCGGCGCGGGTCTATCAGGGGATTCACGACGTGATTCGCGAGAATCACTACGACAACGGGCGTCTTCGCGCCTACACGACACTGTGGCGGAAGGTGGGACTCGGCTGGGGTGCGCTGCGGGAGCTGTCCTCCCACTCGGCGGTCACCGACACGCGGCTCGGGCTGGCCGATGGGTGACGTGCGGCACTCCCCCCTCACCTGGCGGGCCTTCGACCTGGGGTTCTCCCTCTTTCGCACGGTGTTCATCCGCCGCACGCGGTTCGGCGGACGGTGGCCGGCGGCCCCGGACGGCGTCCCGCTCCTGCTCGTGGCGAACCATGTGTCCTGGTGGGACGGATTCCTGCTCCGGGAGGTCCAGCGACGAATCCGTGGCCGCGCCCCCTTCCACACGGTGGTGATCGAGCACCAGATTTCGGCGCACCCGATGCTCGGACGCCTGGGAGCGGTTCCCGTCGACCCGACCACTCCGGCATCGGTCCTGCGGATGCTGCGGACGCTCCGTCGCCTTCGCGCGGCGGATCCGGGCACGGTGTTCAGCTACTTCCCCCAGGGTCGCATCTGGCCGTCGTCCCGTCGCCCGCTGGAGATCCGCCGCGGGATCGAGGCGGTGACCCGGGTCCTCGCCCCCGTACGCATCGTGCCGGTCGGCATCCACATCGAGCCGCTCGTCGACGTGCGGCCCACGCCGCTGATCTGGCTCGGTGAGCCGCTCGATGTGGCCAGCGGCGCATCCCTCCCGCGACGCACCCTCGAGGAACGGATGGTCCGCAGCCTGGACCAGATCCGCACACGGCTCGACGCGTGGGGTGAGGACGTCCTCGCCGAGTGGCCGGACGCCCACGGCCCCGCCTCGAGAGCATTCCCGCTGCACGACGCGGAATCTCGATCCATCCCCGACGTACCCCCGACCCGGCCCACCCCATCGTGAGCACAATGGCATCTGAATCCTCCCCCCGGCGCGCCGTCGTCATCGGCAGCGGCTTCGGCGGACTTACCCTCGCGTGCCGGCTCCAGGCCTCGGGGGTCCAGGTCACCCTGCTCGAGAAGCGCGAGAAGATCGGCGGGCGGGCCTATCAACTGGTGGACCGCGGATACGTCTTCGACATGGGCCCCAGCCTCATCACTGCGCCCGCGATCCTCGACTCGGTCTTCCAGGCCGCCGGGCGGCGGCTCGTGGACTACGTCGACCTCATCCCGCTCGACCCCTACTACCGGATCTTCTTCCACGACGGCACGCACATCGACTATGTGGGCGATCCGGAGCGGATGAAGGCCGAGCTCGCCCGATTCGACGAGCGGGACGCGGAGAACTTCGACGCCTTCATCGAGAAGGTACGTCCCATCTACGACGCCGTGATCGGCGACCGGCTCGGATCCAAGCCGTTCGATACGCTGGGCACGATGGCCAACTTCGTGCCCAAGGTGATCAAGCTGGGCGCATGGCGGCCGGTTCACAGCTTCGTGAAGAAGTACTTCCGCGATTTCCGGTCGCGCTTCATCTACTCCTTCCATCCGCTCTTCGTCGGAGGCAATCCGTTCACCGCACCGTCGGTCTACCTCATGATCCCCTTCCTCGAGCGCGAGGGCGGCGTGTGGTTCAGCCGCGGCGGGATGTATTCGCTGGTCGAGGCGTACGGAAAGCTGTTCGAGGAGCTCGGCGGAGACCTCCGGACCGGGCACGAGGTCGAGGAGATCGTCGTGGAGG
>DATFJS010000229.1:0-3619 GCA_035269045.1 Longimicrobiales bacterium
GAGGGCGGGACCGTACTTGAAGTCGATCTCGTGCTGCCCGGGCGCCACCTCGTGATGGGCGGCCTCGATCTCGAAGCCCATCTCGACGAGCGCGTTGACCATGTCCCGCCGCGCCTCTTCGCCGCGATCGAGCGGAGCCAGGTCGAAGTACCCCGCAGCGTCGTGGGTATCGGTCGTGGGCGAGCCGTCGGGGTGGCGCGTGAACATGAAGAACTCCGGCTCGGGGCCGGCCGACAGGTCGTCGAACCCCAGCGCCTGGAGGCGTTCGATCTGGCGCCGCAGCGCGTAGCGGGGGTCGCCCTCGAACGGCGAGCCGTCCGGGTTCGCGATGTCGCAGATCAGGCGAGCGACCTTGCCGCGCCCGATGCCCTCCACGATCTCGGGGAAGATCAGGAAGGTGTCGAAGTCCGGCTTGAGCAGCATGTCGGACTCTTCGATGCGCGTGAAGCCCTGCACCGACGAGCCGTCGAACATCAGCTCGCCGTCCACCGCCTTCTCGAACTGCGAGACGGGAACCTCGACGTTCTTGTTGTGGCCGAGGATGTCGGTGAACTGCATGCGCAGAAAGCTGACGTTCTGCTCGTCGAGGGTGCTCAGGATCTCCTTGCGAGATAGTCCCATGGGTTCCTCCTGTGGATGGGGTTCGGGACGCGGAGGCGCCCCGACCCTCGGGACGGCCCGGCCGTCGCCCGATGATACGTGCACAGTGTCATCGGCGCAAGCCCCGAATGCGACGATCCGGGGTTCATTCGGGCCATTTTGGGCTAGGATTTCGACGCGATGTGCAAGAACTAGTGTCCCAGAGGTCCGATTCTTGAGCCCGCGGCGCGTGATGCGCAATCACCGGAGCGGTCGCGTCGAACACGCGACGCGACGACGAGCGCGCCCCGGATCACCGGAGCGCGCTCGAGCCGTGCCGGACGTCGCCACGACCAGCGACGACGCGTGAGAAGCGAAGCGAGGCTAGGCGTCCGTCGACCGCTCCGCGTGGCGCAGCATGTCGGCCACCGTGACGACCTTGACCCGCGGACGGCCGGCCGCCGTGCCCGCACCGACCTCGGCGCGGTCCAGCGCCAGCCAGCCCGAGAAGTCCACCACGGAGACGCCCCGCTCCGCCAGCATGGCGGGAAGGGCGGGATCCGAAGCGTCCACGGGGTCGGGCAGGGGATCGGCCAGGAGCGCCTCGACGGTCCGCATCGCGTCCGCCTTGTTCGTGCCGATCACGCCGCTCGGGCCGCGCTTGATCCAGCCGGCGACGTACAGGCCGGGCACGGCGTGATCCTCCTCGTCCACGACGCGCCCGCCCTCGTTGGGAACGACGCCGCGGCGCACGTCGAACGGCACGCCGGGAATCGCGACGCCCCGGTAGCCGACGGAGCGCAGCACCAGGTCGGCGGGGATCGTCTCGCGCTCGCCCGTGTCGACGGCGGCGAGGTAGCCCCCGTCGCGCTCCTCGAGGCGGTTCCGACCGAGCGTCATGCTCCGCACGTGCCCGCCGTCGCCGTGCAGCTCGACGGGCGAGACGAAGAAGCGCAGGTGCAGCTTGCGGGGCTTGCCCTGGGGCTCCTGCGCCGCGAAGTCGGCGAGCAGGCCGAGGTTGCGCTTCGTCATCGCGTCCGCCTCGGCCGCCGCCGCCGAAGCG
Organism: Longimicrobiales bacterium; assembly: GCA_035269045.1. Lineage (GTDB taxonomy): Bacteria > Gemmatimonadota > Gemmatimonadetes > Longimicrobiales > Gaopeijiaceae > Gaopeijia. Next base: position 1,643 of record DATFJS010000229.1, read on the forward strand.
GGGTCCAGGACCAGCTCGGCGGGGTCGACGTACAGATCGGCGTTCTCGAGCTCGCCCAGCTCGCGGAGCTCCTTCGTGGTCCACTTCGCCTGCGCCGGGCCCCTGCGGCCCAGCATCGAGACCTCCTCGACCCGGCTCTCGGCGAGGGCCTCGATGGCGTGATCGGCGATGTCCGTGGTGGCCAGCTCGTCGACCGACTTCGCGAGGATGCGCGCCACGTCGACCGCGACGTTTCCCATCCCGACCACGGCGACGTGACGCGCGTCCAGCTGCGGCTCCAGGTCGACGTAGTCGGGATGGCCGTTGTACCAGGCGACGAACTCGGTCGCCGACAGGCTGCCCTCGAGGTCCTCGCCGGGGACCCCGAGCGAGCGGTCGCTCGAGGCGCCGACCGCCAGGATCACGGCGTGGGCGTAGCGACGCAGCTCGGCGACCGTGACGTCCTTGCCGACGTCGACGTTGCCGAAGAAGCGCAGCCGGGGATCGCGGCAGGTCTTCTCGAACGCCTTCGTGACCGACTTGATCTTCGCGTGATCGGGAGCGACGCCGTAGCGGACCAGGCCGTACGGGGTGGGCAGCCGATCGAAGACGTCGACCCGCACGTCGTCGCGGGCCTTGAGGAGCGCGTCCGCCGCGAACAGGCCGGAGGGGCCCGCCCCGACGATCGCGACGCGGAGAGGGGCATCGTCGGTGTTCATGACGCCCTTCTACCACGCGGCCGCCGGGACTCTCGGCCCTGTACGGCCGGGCGACTGCGGTATCCTCGGCGGCCTATGGAGGCCGCCTCGTCCCCCGTTCCGATACGCGACCGATCGCCCGATGCCGGTTCGGCCCTGCGGGTCTGGAAGTTCGGCGGAACCAGCGTCGGCGATCTGGACCGCATCCGCAAGGTCGCTGCGCGCATCGCTCGGCAGGTGGAGCAGGGAGACCTCGTCGTCGTGACCGTCTCGGCGATGGGCCGCTCGACCGACCGGCTCATCGGAATGGCCCGGGAGCTGACGCCGCGCCCGGACCGCCGCGAGCTGGACGCCCTGATGGCGACCGGCGAGCAGCAGGCCACCGCGCTGCTCTGCCTGGCGCTGCAGGCGCTGGACGTGCCGGCCCGCTCGTTCACCGGCGCCCAGGCGGGGTTCCGGACCAGCGACCTCCACGGCGAGGCCAGCATCCTCGAGGTGGATCCCTCGCGACTCCGTGCAGCGCTGGAGACGGTCCGCGTCGTCGTGGTCGCCGGCTTCCAGGGGCTGAACTCGGCGGGCGACACGGCGACGTTGGGTCGCGGCGGGTCGGACACCACCGCGGTCGCGCTGGCGGCGGCGCTGGGCGCGGCCGAGTGCGAGATCTTCACCGACACCGACGGCGTCTACACCACCGATCCCCACCTGGTCCCGAGCGCGACGCGGCTGCCCGAGATCGACTACGACGAGATGTTGGAGCTGGCCCAGCTCGGCGCCAAGGTGCTTCACCCCCGCAGCGTCTGGTACGCGCGCCGCTACGGCGTCCGTGTGCACGTCCGCAGCAGCTTCTCCTTCGCTCCGGGCACGATCGTCCGGAGGCTCGAACGGTCGGAGGACCGCATGATCACCGACTCGCCCGTTACCGGCGTCGCCCTGGACCGCAACCACGCTCGCATCGACCTCGTCGGCGTGCCCGACACGCCGGGCGTCGCCGCGAGGGTGTTCAGGGCCCTGGGCGACGCCCACGTCAGCGTGGACATGATCATCCAGGGGGTGCCCGGCGAGGGCGCCAGCCGTCAGCAGATGGCGTTCACGGTGGCCGAGGACCTGATTCCCGACGCGCTCGAGGCGGTCGCGCCGATCCTGGCCGAGATCGGCGGGCACGCCGATGCCAGCGACGACGTCGCGAAGCTCTCGATCGTGGGCGTCGCGGTGGGGTCCACGCCCGGGGTGGCCGGCACGATGTTCGACGCGGTCGCCTCCGTCGGCGCGAACATCGAGATGATCGCGACCAGCGAGGTGC
>DATFJS010000230.1:0-2754 GCA_035269045.1 Longimicrobiales bacterium
GCTCCGGGACTTTGAGACGCTGTGGCGCCAGGACAAGACGACCGGCCGCGGACACTTCGGGCACCGGATCGCCTTCTCCCCGGACGGCCAGTACATCTTCCTGAGTTCGGGCGAACGACAGAAGTTCGACCCCGCCCAGGACCTGACGAACAACATGGGTGCGATCCTTCGCCTCGAACTCGACGGGAGCGCCGCCGAGGGGAATCCATTCTTCGACCGGGGCGGGTCGGCGGCCGAGATCTGGAGCTACGGGCACCGGAACCCGCTGGGCCTCGCCTTCGCGCCCGATGGACGTCTGTGGCAGCACGAGATGGGTCCGAAGGCGGGCGACGAAGTCAACCTGATCGAGCGCGGCAAGAACTACGGCTACCCCCTCGTCTCGAACGGCGACCACTACAACGGAGACGACATTCCGGATCACGCTCCCGGCGACGGCTTCGAGGCGCCGGACGTCTACTGGTACCCCGTGACGTCGGCTCCGTCCGGCTTGATCGTGTACTCAGGCGACCTGTTCCCCGAGTGGACCGGATCGCTCCTGCTCGGAGGCCTCGCCAGCAGGGCGCTCATGCGGGTCGAGCCGACCGGCGACACGGCGCGGAAGGCCGATCACTGGGAGATGGGCGAGCGGATCCGGGAGGTCGAGCAGGGCCCGGACGGCGCCGTCTGGGTCCTCGAGGACGGAGATGGTGGACGGCTGCTCCGGCTCACGCCGGGCGGGTAGCAGCGCGCCTTGGCTGCGACGCGTCCGGAGTCCTAAGATTCGTTCGCCGACGTGAGACGGCTCTCGTCGAGATCCGCCCACGCCTCTCCCCCAGACTCGTCACCGACTTGACCCCCGTGCCGCAGGCCCCCGACTTCTTCCACTTCGGTCCGGACGACCGGCTGTTCGGCTCGTTCGCGCCGCCGGCTGTCGATTCGGCGGCGGACGTCGTCGTGGTGCTCGCCTATCCGTTCGGGGACGAGTACATGAAGGCCCACAAGGCGTTTCGGCAGATCGCCACCCTGCTGACGCGGCATGGGCTCCCCGTGCTTCGATTCGATTACCAGGGCACCGGAGATTCGCTCGGGAGTGGCGGGAGCGCGGGAATCGCGGACTGGATCGAAGACGTGCGATACGCGATGGAGGAGGCCCGCCGCCGCTCCGGAGCCACACGGCTTCATGTCGGCGGCCTTCGACTCGGGGCCTCGCTCGCGGCACTCGCCTCGGAGGGTCGGGCGGATGTCGCGAGACTCGTCCTCTGGGACGCGGTCGTGTCGGGTGCGGATTACATTGCGGAACTCGACGATGCGTCGTCCCACCGTGAAGGGCAGACGTGGTGGGTGAACGGCTTTCCGGTCAGCGAGACTCTTCGCGCCGGATTGCGCCGCGTCGATCTCCGTGATGTGGCGATTCCCCGATCGACTGAGGTGATCCAGATGCTCTCCGGCCCGGGCGATGCGTGGGATGACCTGGCGGCATCACTCGCCGACCGGATCGAGGTTGCCGAGTCCCGAGTCATCGTCTCGCCCTCGAACTGGAGCCAGAACGACGCCATGGGCCGGATCCTGATGCCGCGCGACATGGTACGAGGCATGGTCACCGCGCTCTCCGAGGCGACATGATCGTGGAACTCCGTGAAGAAGTACTGGTGAGCGGTGAAGGCCTCGTCGGGGTCCTCGGCCTCCCCGGGCAGCGCTCACGGACGGACGCACCCGTCGTGATCGTCCTGAATGCCGGGAACATGCACCGGGTGGGCGTAGGGCGGTCCGCAGTAACACTCACCCGGGCGCTGAACGACGCCGGCCATGCCACACTCCGGTTCGACCACTCCGGTGTCGGAGACAGCCCCCCGCTCCGAAGCACGGATGGACACGAGAGCAGTCGTGTGTCCGAGATATCCCATGTGATGTCGGAACTGCACGAGCGGCTCGGCTGCTCTCGCTTCATTCTCTACGGGCTCTGCTCGGGCGCTCGCGACGCATATCACGCGGCGCTGGCGGACGACCGGGTCGTCGGGATCGTCCAGATCGACGGGTTCGCGTATCGAAATTTTCGCTATCACCTGACGTGGCTGGGTCGTCGACTCCTCGATCCAGCCCGACTGGTGCGAAGCATCGCCCGCCGGTTGGGCTCCGCTCCTGCGTCCAAGGGGGATGCTCCCGCGGACCAGATGTGGGCGGGTGAGTGGTCGGACTACCCTCCGCGAAGGGAGGTCGAGGCCGGGTATGCGAAGCTGGTCGCGCGAGGGGTCCGTCTGTTCGTTGTCTTCACCGGATCATGGATCGACGAATACAACTACGCGAACCAGTTTCTCGACATGTACTCGAGCGTGGACTTCGGCGACGCTCTGACGCTCCGGCATCTCCCCGAAGCGAACCACACGCTCACCAATCCGGTCGACAGGCGCGCCGTCCTGGGGGACGTGACGGACTGGGTGCGCGACGTCTTCGCGGGCGACGGGGAGGCGGTCTCGTGAGCGACGGGGCGAGGTACGACTCGGTCACGGCCGACGCACTCGTGGCGGAGCAGGCCGCGCGCTCCCCCGATCGGCCCGCGGCGACGTTCGGCGACACGTCCCTCTCGTACCGGGACCTCGATGACGTGGCCGGTCGCGTCGCGGCCCGGCTTGCGGCGCGGGGGGCCGGGCCGGGCCGGCGGGTCGGGTTGATGATTCCCCCGGGGTTCGACCGCCTCGTTTCGCTCGTGGGTACCCTTCGCGCGGGCGCCGCCTACGTGCCGCTCGACCCCGCGTATCCGCCGGCCCGACTGGCTCG
>DATFJS010000231.1:0-6128 GCA_035269045.1 Longimicrobiales bacterium
AAGGCCGACGAGGTGCTCCTGCACGCCACGCAGGGCATCTCCGACCTGATCCGGGTAAGCGGGGAAGTGAACGTCGACTTCGCCGATGTCCGGACGATCATGGCCTGCCGGGGGCCGGCGCTCATGGGCTCCGGTTTCGGCGAGGGCGACAACCGGGCGCAGGAGGCAGCGCAGGAGGCGATCAGCTCGCCCCTGCTCGACGACGTGTCCATCGGTGGAGCGCAGGGCGTCCTCATCAACATCACCGGCGGAATGGACCTCGCGATTGACGAGGTCACCCAGATTTCGTCGATTATCCAGGAGGAGGCCGGGGACGAGGCCGAGATCATCTTCGGCGCGGTGCACGATCCGCAGCTCGAGGGTCAGGTCCGCGTCACCGTGATCGCGACGGGCTTCGACACTCAGGAGTCGGACATGCTTCGTCCGGACTTCCGGCGGCCCGCGACGACGCAGCGCCAGCAGGAGCAGCGTCAGCAGGGTGCGCGATCCAGGACGGGATCGCCGACGCCGATGCCTCCCGTGGAGCAGGAACAGCTGCAGGTGGAGATGCAGAAGCAGGTAGCGGTCGGAGGTGGTTCGCCCATCCAGGTGGACCCCGTGACCCCTCTCGGCCGTATGCCCTCCAGGCCCGTATCGGCGCAGGAGATCGGTGAGCTCGACATCCCGACCTTCATTCGCCGGCAGATGGACTGATTTGTCGACCGGGTGGGTCCCGGCCGACCGGGACCCACCCGAACCGTCGTTCGATGACATCTTCCAGAGGTCGCACCGGTCCCCTCGTCGCGCTCGCTCTGGGCGTCGGTCTTTCCGCCTGCGAGGGTCCGCCCGAGGTCGAACTCGAGACCCCGATCGTGGCCGCCCCGGCGGAACGGATCGAGGTCTGGGAGCTCGCGTGGGGCGAGACGTTCGGACAGGTGCTCTCCGAGCATCTCTCCTGGAACGACCAGCAGGATCTCCTCACGGCGTTCCGCCGGCAGGGGAATCCGCGGAGCATGCGTGAAGGCGCCGAGATCGCCTTCCGGTATGTCGAGGACGCCGAGCTCCGCGGGATCGACGTCGGCCTCAACCGGGACGAGTCGATCCGGCTGACCCGCGTCCCCGGCGGGTGGGAGTCGTCGGTCGTGGAGACGCCCGTCTACACGGACACCATCTTCTTCGCGGGCGAGATCGAGTCGTCGCTCTGGACGTCGGTCATCGACGATCCGGGTCTCGACCATCTGGAGCCCCAGGATCTTCCGAAGCTGGTCGACGCTCTCGACAAGGTCTTCCAGTGGCAGATCGACTTCTCTCGGCAGGTCCAGCTCGGTGACTACTACCGCGTGGCGTACGAGCGCGAGGTTCGCCCGGACGGGTCGATGCGGGACGGCCGCATCCTCGCCGCGGAGTTCGTGAACGTGGGCACGCCCTACCACGCCATCTGGTTCGACCCGAACGACGACGGGGAGGGCTCCTGGTTCGATCTGGAGGGCGAGTCGGTACGTCGTGCATTCATCCTCAAGCCGATCGACTTCAGCCGGATCTCGTCGCGGTTCTCGTCGGGTCGCAGGCATCCCATCCTGAACACGGTGCGGGCGCACCGTGGGGTGGACTACGCCGCGAACTCCGGGACGCCGATCAAGGCGACCGCGGACGGGGTGATCATCAAGCGAGGGCCGAACGGTGGTCTCGGAAACGCGATCGAGATCCGACATGCGAACGGGTTCGTGACCCGGTACGGGCACATGAGCCGCTTCGCGTCGGGGCTCTCGGTGGGAAGCCGGGTCCGTCAGGAGCAGGTGATCGGGTACGTCGGGATGAGCGGGCTCGCGACCGGACCGCACCTCCACTACGAGATGATCCGAAACGGTCGGCACGTCGATCCTCTCGCGGTCGACCTGCCTGCCGGAGACCCCGTACCGACGGAGAGCATGACGGCGTGGAGGAGCGAGATGGAGCCGCGACGCGCGCTGCTCGACCTTCTTCCGCCCCCGGGGCTCGCGCGCTTCGCGGACGCCCAGGATGCCACGAGCGATCCGGCGCCGTCGGACGCGCCGTCGTCCGAGTCCGACCTGCCTCGCTGACGCCGGTCCGGACGTGACATCGAGTCGGCGCCCGTCGACTGATCGGACGCTCCGGTGCCGGTGACCGCCCTCGTCGCGGCGGTCGCCATCGTGGCGGCCTTCTCGGCGGCCGTCTGGATCTACCGCACCCGCGAGCTGCCCGTGCGGGGCAGGGGCCTCTTCGCGCTGCTCAGAGGCACGACCCTGTCCGTGGTCGTGCTGCTGATCTGGAATCCCGACATTCCGGGGCTCGTCCCGACGCCTCCCTCGGCCCCCGCCCTGGTCGTCGACGCATCGGCCAGCATGACGGCCACGGGCGACTCGGGTGACGACCCGTCGAGCCCGGCGGCCCGGGCGGCGCAGCTCGCCGCCGAGTTCGACGGAGCGGTCGTCCGGGCGGAGGAGAACCTGTCGGACGCGGTGGCGACCGCCGTGGAGACGGGTGCCGGGCGGGTCGTCGTCGCGACCGACCTCCGTGCCGGCGACGGGGTCGCGCTCCGGGCGCTCGCTGCGCAGTCCACCGTACCGATCGAACTCGTGGACCTCGGCGCTCCCGTGGTGAACGCGGGGATAGCGGCGGTCTCGCTCCCCGAACGGGCGGAGCCGGGTGAAGAGATCGTCGCCACCGTCCGGGTGCACGCCACCGACACCGACCCCCGTGAGGTCATGCTCGTGGCCGATGGGGACACGGTCGGCCGGGCCATGGTCGTGCCGGGAGCTCCCGGTACGGACCAGCCGGTCGACATCTCCTTCACCGTGCCCGACATGGATGTCGGGAGTCGAGCGCGTCTGGTCGTGGAGGCCGGACTCGTCGCGGGGGACGCCTACGAGGAGGACGATCGTCGTGTCGCGGTGCTCGGCCTGCGGGATCCCGGGGGCGGAATCGTGGCCGTGTCGTGGGCGCCGGACTGGGAGTTCCGAAGCCTGGTTCCGCTTCTGGACGAAACGTCGGGCCTCCGAGCGCGCGGGTTCCACGCACTCGCGGACGATCGCTGGCTCCGACTGTCCGACGCACCGGCCATCGTGGACGGTGCGGAGGTTCGCGCCGCGCTGAGCCGGGCGGAGATGACGGTGCTGCAGGCCGCCCCGGCGCTGGACACGGGCCTCGTGGCGCTCGCCCGGGGTGTTCCGAGGCGGCTCGAGCTCGCCCCCGCCTCGGGGGTCCCCTCCGAAGCGGCACCACCGGGTCCGGCCCAGCCCGGTGAGTGGTATGTCGCCGCGGATCTGCCTGCATCGCCGATCGCCGCGGAGTTGACGGGGCTCGAGCTGCTCGGTCTGCCCCCGCTCACCGATGTACGGACCGGCGGCACCGCCGAGGGATCCCCCATCCTGCTCCAGCGAGGTGGTACGGGCACACCGGTCCCGGCCTTCGATCTCCGCCTCGGGGACGGGGAGCGCATCGTCACCGCGCGCGCCGAGGGATTCTGGCGCTGGGCGCTGCGGGAGGGGGACGCGCGGGAGCTCTATCGACGGCTCTGGTCGGGCCTCGCGGCGTGGGCACTCACACCGGACGGGTCCACCCGCACCTCCGGGTTCGGTCCGCGCGACCGCGATGTGGTCCCCGGCGGGTCCATCGACGTACTGGTGGGATCGGAGGCGCCCGACAGCACGGCGCCCGGCGATCCGTCGGCGTCCACCGACGCCCCCCCGGCGGTCGAGATCGTCTGGAGCGAGGCGCGCTCCGGCGCGATGCTTCGGACCGACACGATCCCGGTGGCGGCGGGTCCCGTCGCGCGCGTGCCCGGATTCGCCGAACGCACGGTGGTCGACTGGTCGGCCCGGCTGGTCGGGTCGGGCGCCGAGGCCGCCGGCTCCCCGACGGCGACCGGGAGTATCACCGTCCAGCCGTCGGGGTCGGAGATGAGGTTCGCGAGGGACACCGCGCTCGTCGACGACATCGCCGGCATGGCTGGCGCCGGCCGGCAGGCCGACGCGACCGCTCGCCCCCTCCGTGACGCCTGGTGGCCCTGGCTGCTCCTCGTCGGTCTGCTGTCCGCCGAGTGGATCGGGCGTCGCCGTGCGGGACTCCGCTGAACCGAATCCGACCCGTCCGCCCCTTCCCGCGCAGGGAAGATCGCTAGATTTCGAGTCGCCCGAGACACGACACCCGACCCATCCCATGGCTCGACTCTTCAAGACGAAGCAGGAACGAAAGAAGTCCCTCTGGAAGCGCGCGGTCGACCTCGCGCTGACCGATGTTCGCGTACTCGCGGGCAGGATGGACCACGAGACGCTGGAGTCCCTCGAGGAGAAGCTGATCGGCGCGGACTTCGGCGTCCGGACGTCGCTTCGTCTCGTGGACGCGGTGGAGACCGCGGTGCGTCGCGGGAAGGCGCGGGACGGAACCGCGATCCGCGAGGCTCTCCGCGAGGAGGTACGGGAGATCCTCGAGTCGGACGACGTCGAGATGGAGCTCCAGGCGGCCGAAACACCGCCGACCGTCTATCTCATCGCCGGCGTGAACGGCGTCGGAAAGACGACGACGGTCGCCAAGCTGGCCAATCTCCTGCACGCCGAGGGGCAGAGCGTGCTTCTGGCGGCGGGCGACACGTACCGGGCCGGGGCCGTCGAGCAGCTGCGGATGTGGGCCGAGCGTATCGGCGTCGATTTCGTGGCGGGCCAGCAGGGCGGGGACCCCGCGGCCGTCGCCTTCGACGCCATGGAGGCCGGCCTTTCCCGCAAGAGCGACGTCATCCTCATCGACACCGCCGGCCGCCTCCACACCAATCGTGGTCTGATGGCGGAACTCGGCAAGGTCGACCGGGTGGTTCGGCGGAAACTCGACGGGGCACCACACGAGACACTCATGGTGCTCGACGCCACCATCGGGCAGAACGCGCTCCAGCAGGTGAAGGCGTTCGGGCAGGTGCTCGACCTGACCGGTGTGGCGCTCACCAAGATGGACTCGACGGCTCGCGGAGGCATCGTGGTGGCGCTTCGGGAGGAGTACGGACTTCCCGTGAAGCTGGTCGGGACGGGCGAGCAGCTGGACGACCTCCAGCCCTTCGACGTCGAGAGCTTCCTCGAAGGCGTCTTCGCAGAGGACTGAGTCGCACGTGACGCGCTGCCCTTCGACCGAACGCACCGTGCGTCGTCCTCCGCGCGCTACCCGTACGTGAGGCGACGCTCGTGAGCCGACGCGACGAGCCCGTCGATTTCTCGCTGCTCGAGAAGCCCGTCCAGTTCCTGAAGGGCGTGGGTCCCCGTCGGGCCGAGCACTTCCGGCGGATGGGCCTGCTGACCGCGCGCGACGTGCTCTACCACGTACCACGTCGCTACGACGACGCATCGACCGTCCAGGACATCTCGGATCTGGACGTGGGGATGGACGCCAACGTCGTCGGACGGATTCGCACGAAGGGCGTCATCCCGACCCGGGCACGTCTGCGGATCTTCCAGGCGATTCTGGAGGACGACAGCGGGCGGATCACCGCTGCGTGGCCCGGTCAGCCGTGGCTGGACCGGAAGCTCCGAGAGGGGGACACCGTTCTCGTGAGTGGCCCGGTGAAGTTCTTCCACGGGAAGCAGATCCAGCCGCGGGAGTACACCATCCTGCAGCGCGCCTCCGACGCGGACGGGGATGGCGCCGTCGTCGAGGCCGACGGCACGGTGTTCGTGACCTATCCCGCCAGCGAGGACGTTCCGCAGTGGGTGCTGCGGACCGTGTTCGAGAAGAACCTCGATGCGCTGCTCGATCTGGTGGCGCGCGAGGAGTGGCTGCCCGAGAGCGTTCGCTCCGAGCTCCAGCTCCTCCCGCTCCGCGACGCGCTGGATCGGCTGCATCGACCCGCCACGCCGTCCGAGGCCGAGTTCGGACGCCGTCGGCTCGCCTTCGACGAGCTGTTCTTCCTGCAGCTGGTGCAGGCGATCGTGCGGCATCGGGAGCGGGTGGAGCGCCCGGGGATCCGGTTCGGGCGGACGAACGAACTGGTGCGCCCCCTCGTGGAGGCCCTCCCCTTCGAGCTCACCGGTGCGCAGGCCGGGGCGCTGCGGGAGATCACCGCGGACATGACGTCCACCCACCGCATGAACCGGCTGCTCCAGGGAGACGTCGGGGCGGGGAAGACGCTGGTGGCGCTGTTCTCGATG